>CADCQP010000078.1 GCA_902803535.1 uncultured Bacteroidia bacterium
ATGCGAGGCCTGTTCCAGGCGTCTGTGGTTGCAGCAGAGATACTGGACCGGTACCGGAAGCGCGGACCAGTCTTCGACCTCGAAATTTTCAGGCAAGGGCGGCAGATCCGCAGACTCAGCAACGCCGTGAGGACCCGCAGCGGCCCCGACATAACCGCATATGTTGTGGGGATTCTGGAAATCCACCATACATATGAACGGTCCCTCGCCGGGATCCGACAGGAATCCGATGGCATCGGCGCAGGTTCCGACATCCTTGAAACTGTCCTGATTGAGCGGCACGAGCGGATCCTGGTATTTCGTCTGTACAGGTTCCTTGTGGGTAAAACCCCTGAGGGCTCCGCAATCATGCCTCTTCCCGAAGTGTACCGCATTGTAGCCCGCCTCGGAAAAAATCTGACCGAGAGTGGGAAGCGACTCATCCACATCATGATTCAACCATTTTCCGGAATTGGAGCGCACTCCGCTCTGGTGAGGATAAAGCCCCGTCAGAAGCGCCGTCCTGGACGGCTGGCTCAGGGCACATGCCGTGTAGGCATTGTCGAAAACAACTCCGCACCGGGCAAGGGAATCTATCACATCCGTGTGCCCCTGGATCTGTCCATATGCACCTATCGCACGGGTTGCAAGCTGGTCGCACTGGATGATCAGGATATTGGGCTTCTCCCGGCTGCACGCAGCCAGGGCACCGGCGCCCATCACCACTAGCGGAAGTTTTCTCATAGGATCATTTCACCTTGGGATGCAACTTCTTGTAAACCTTAAGGGAAGTCAGCAATCCCCCGAAATCATTCCTCCCGATGTAAGTAGCCCAGACAAGAGACTCATCTCCCTCAACCGGGATGCTGAATTCCACAAGTTTGGAAGACAGCATCTGCCTTCTGGTGAGCTTCACTGTCCTGACATTGCCGCCAGGATATCCTACAGCATAAATGCCGGGGAGTTCCATGGTCGAGTGCCTTGGCTGCTTATAGAAATCCTTTATCTCCTCCATCTTCGCAATGGCCTCCTCCAGTGTATTTCCCAAAGGGATGAACAGTTCATAGACAGGGTTGAGTTCAAGCTGGACAATGTCTCCGCCGATCCCGAGGTTGCCGACTGACATGTAATACACACGGGGGCTTTCATCATCCATATAGAAAACCTCCAGTTCAGTGTTGACGGTCCCATTAGTCTCTGTTTCCACATTGACCAGTTCCATCCTCGGGCGCATAATGGAAGGTTTCTGCCCGAAAACACCCAAAGTCGCCAGCAAGGCTACTGCTACAGTAATGATCTTTTTCATTTTCCATCGATTAATATTTGCAAAAATAACTATTAAATTTACCTTTGGAAACACTAGATCATCATTGCAATGAAACGGTTAACCATACTTCCCGTCATGTTCGGATTCTTCATCATGGGATTCGTGGACATCGTCGGGGTCGCAACCAATTATGTAAAGGCAGATTTCGCCGGCATGAACGACAAGGTAGCAGGATTGATTTCGCTCTCCTGCTTCCTATGGTTCCTGATCCTGTCCATCCCGACAGGAATGCTCATGAACAAGATCGGGAGGAAAAAGACCACCCTGCTGAGCTTCGCGATCACTACGGCAGCAATGCTTGTACCCGTAGTCAGGTACGACTTCACAGCAATCCTCGTCGCATTCACGATGCTCGGGATAGGCAACACTATCCTGCAGGTTGCACTCAACCCACTGGTAAGCAACGTCGTCTCGTCCGAAAAACTGACAGGAACGATGACTCTGGGGCAGTTCATAAAGGCAGTCAGCTCATTCCTCGGTCCGATCCTCACCGCAGCCTTCGCCGGAGGAGTCTTCGGATGGAAGATGGTCTTCCCCGTATATGCCGCCGTCACCATACTGGGAATGGTTTGGCTGGCATTGTCCCCGATCAATGAAAACAGGGTTGATAACCCTGACATCTCTTTCGCACGGACCTTCTCCCTTCTGAAAGACAATTACATAGTCATGTTCTTCATAGGCATCCTCGTCCTGGTGGGAGTTGATGTCGGGATGGGAGTAACCTTCCCTAAACTCCTCCAGGAGAGATGCGGCCTTCCCCTTGAAAAGGCCGGGATGGGCAACAGCGTATATTTCCTGGCAAGGACCATCGGCGCTTTCCTGGGCGGTCTGATCCTCATGAAATACTCCGTCAGGAAATTTTTCAACGGAAGTGTCATCCTTGCCCTGGCCAGCCTGGTCTGTCTCATCTTCGC
>CADCQP010000079.1 GCA_902803535.1 uncultured Bacteroidia bacterium
CATTACATCCGCTTCCACCTGGACTGGAGCAACCGGAAAAGGATGGTCACCGGAGGCATATGCTTCCTTGTCGGCGCAGTCTTCACCGCATGGTCATTCTGGTGGAAAGGGGTTCCCGGAGTCACCATAGAGACTCCGGTCCTGGAGTGGTCCTGGGAGTTCTGCACTCCGAACGTGCTCCTGGCGACTTTCGGCCTGTTCGTGATGTTCACCTGTATCCCCGTACAGAAGGCCAGCCCGGCAGTAGAGGGCACAGCCCGCCTGACATATGGGATGTACCTGATGCACCTGTTGTTCCTCGCTCCCATCGCAAAGCTTTTCATCGGCGGCGATGTCGCCGCCCCCCTCGTGCCGACAGGACTCGCCATACCCCTCATAGCGATCTGCACATTCATATGCAGTGCGGTCACTACCAAGCTCCTTTCCCTGATTCCCGGAAGTAAATATTTCATCGGATAATCACTTTTTTCAAATTTTTTCAAAAAAAAGTTTGGAGAATAAAAATATTGCCTTACCTTTGTAGTGTCATATTGAACTAATACACTACACGACCATGATAAGCATCGACAACCTGGCATTCAGCTACGGCCCGAAAGAAGTGCTGAAGAACATCAGCATGAATCTTGAGCCAGGCAAGATCTACGGACTCCTGGGCGAAAACGGCGTGGGCAAGACCACCCTCCTGACCCTCCTTTCCGGCCTGAAGAAAACCGGAGCCGGCACCATCAGGATTGATGGACATGATCCTTACAAGAGGGAACCATCCCTCCTGGAAAAGATCTATTACCTTCCTGACGAAGTGGCCCCGTCCCCGGAGCGGGCCACCCGCTGGGCCAAAAGCAAAGGCGTCTTCTGGCCCGGATTCTCGATGGACAAGTTCCTCGGGATAATGGCCGAGTTCGAAACAGATCCCTCTCAGAAGATGACGACAATGTCGTCAGGACAGTTGAAGAAGACCTACATCTCCTTCGCCCTGGCCTGCAACCCGGAGTTCATCTTCATGGATGAGCCGACGAATGGACTGGACATCCCGTCGAAGGCCCAGTTCCGCCAGACCATCCTCCGGCACACCTCAATGGATGCCATACTGGTAATCTCCACCCACCAGGTGAGGGACCTTGAGAACATCATCGACCCTATCATCATCCTGGACAAGCGTGAGGTCCTCCTCAATGCCTCCCTGGAAGAGATTTCCCAGAAGCTCTATTTCGACTACGGGAACGTCATCCTTCCGGACAGCCTTTATTCAGAGCAGCTTCCAGGCGGCTTCATCCAGGTGGTCCGCAACACCTCCGGACAGGAAAGCAAGGTCAACATCGAAGCCCTCTTCAATGCTGTACACAAGAACAAAGAACTCGTAAAAACCCTCTTCAGCCATGAGTAACATATTCAACCTGAAAAGATTCGGGAATTATTTCGCATATGACTGCCGCCGTACCTGGAACCTGTTCGGGCTCATCCTCATACTCGCGGCCCTCGCCCCGGCTGTCGTCTTCATAATTCAGCAGCTGTTCTCACTCATCCTTGACGGACATATGAGCGGGATCGGGGAAGGCGTGCATCTTGGATTCATGGTCTTCGGGGCAGCGACCATAGCCATGATAGCCCCTTCGACCATCTATGGCAGCCTGACCGAGAAAAGGAGCGGATCCTCATGGCTCATGATCCCTGCCTCTTCATTTGAGAAGTGGCTGTCGATGTCCCTGGTCCTCCTCGTTGTCATCATGGCGGCTTTCTGCCTGGTATTCTTCGCAGGAGACGGGCTCATGTCGCTCCTGTTCCCGGGGACCTACGGAACCTCGACTGCCTCGGAAATATCTTCATTCTACTCGAAATACCTCAATGCCATCAACTCCGGCGAAATACCGGTTACAATCAATTTCCCTGGCCTGATATTCACCGGGATGGCAGAATGGGTGCTGGTATTCGCCATCGGAGCCTTGTACTTCAAGAGGTCCAAAGTCGCCAAGACCATACTCGTGCTCATCGGCCTGAGCATCATTACAGGAATAATCACCTCCTTCATAATGGTCAACGGCGGTGCTGATTTCATCAAGGACCTGGTCCAAAGGATGGATTTCATCTACGAGCCGCGCAAGGTCATTACAATCTTCAATGTATTGATGAGCCTCCGCACCATAATCGTCCTCGGAGGCCTGCTGACATGGCTGTTCTTCCGCATCAAAACCCTCAAACACTAGAACCCATGGAATTTGACGACAACAAGCCAATATATATCCAGATCGCGGACAACATCACCGCCAGGATACTCTCCGGCGAGCTGAAGCCCGGAGAAAGGATCCCGTCGGTAAGGGAATGGGGCGGCAACATAGGGGTCAACCCCAACACGGTCGCACGTTCATATGAATTGCTTTCCAACAAGGGAATCATATTCAACCAGCGCGGAATAGGATACTTCATCGCGGCTGACGCCCTGGACATCATCTCATCTGCAGAACGCACCAAATTCATCCAGGAAGAGATTCCTGCCTTCGTGGAGAGGGCCAGGCTCCTGGGGATTGATTTGAAAAAACATATTCAATAAAGCATCATGGATAATTTCGCAAGACACTCTGCCCTCCTGGCAGTGACATCACTTCTCCTCGCTTCATGCAGTTTCATCGGAGTGAACAAGAACTACGAAACGGGGCCCGACGGCAAAATGCTTGTCAACGGGCTCAACATAAGCATAAACGACAGTGGAGAAACCTCCACCAAGACATTCGACGTGGCAGGCTTTAAAGCCATCAAGACGAATATCCCCTGCAAGATAAATTACGCTATGGGACCTGAATCCCTGAGCATCTCGGCAACCGAGACCGTGTTCAGCCACCTTTCAGTCGTAGTGGTGGACAGTGTCCTTGTCATTGAAACCCGCGGAGTGAAGATACGCAACCAGCGCTCCAACAGGATCGAGGTCTCAGCTCCCATGCTGTCCGGACTCACGGTTAACGG
>CADCQP010000080.1 GCA_902803535.1 uncultured Bacteroidia bacterium
AGGTCAGTGAACTTACAGTGTTCCCGAAGGGAGCATCGAACCAGGTCGAATTCGTTACCAACAGGCCATGGCATATGGCAAACAACCATGTGACGACGATCTGGGACGACCAGACCGGGACGGAGCGTATCATAGTCCGCGTGCCCAAGGGAAAGATCGTCTCCAAGGACAGTTTCAAGATCCAGGACGGTCCGATAACCAGTGACGAGAAGTTCTTCAGCGAGGTGCTGAACCTGGACTATCCAGGCCTGGAGGACGTAAAGAAGGCCGTTGCCGCCAAGGATTGGCTTGGAGCAAGGACCGCATATGTCAAATACATCAAGACCCGTGAAACCCCAAGGTGGTTCTTCGACTGGAAGGATTTCGGGAAAGGAAAGGAGCAGGCGGAGAGCAGGACCGACCAGGACGGCAGGGTCTATCCGGCCAACATCGAGGTGGCCGACAGGACGGCTGGCAACTATCTGACCAGCTGCAGCGTACCCTATCAGTTCGGCAGCCATGTCAACTGGTCGATCAATCCGACCCCGCTGGTGTACAACGAGTGGACCTGGCAGCTCAGCCGGCATGCATGGTGGGAGACACTAGGCTCTACCTACTGGGCTACCAAGGATGAGAAATATGCCAAGGCATTCGTTAGCCAGATGCGCGGTTGGGTCATTGACAATCCGCTCCCGGACTATGCCGCCAATGACGCTTTCTCCCGCTGGAGGACCATCGAGACCGGGATCAGGACCCTCGGACACTGGCCGGAGGCCTTCTTCCGCTTCCTGCCTTCCCCGTCCTTTGACGACGAGTCCATCCTCATGATGGTCAAGTCCTTCTACGAGCATGGAGTGCACCTTTCGGCCTTCCCGTCGAAGAGAGGCAACTGGCTTACGATGGAGATGAACGGTCTCTACCATGTCGCCGTGCTGTTCCCGGAATTCAAGGATTCTCCTGAGTGGGAGAAACAATCCTCCGAGACCCTTTACAAAGAGGAGAACGTCCAGGTTTATCCTGACGGTGCCCAGTTCGAGCTTGCTCCGGGTTACCATTTAGTCAGCCTGAACAGCATACTCGGTCCGTGGAGGCTGGCAAGACTTAACGGCAAGACCCTCCCGGGGGACTATGTGAAGAACATAGAGAAGATGTATTCATATTTTATGAATATCCGCATGCCTGATGGGATGATGCCGTCGCTGAATGATTCGGGCTGGGGTCGTGCCGACTCGAAACTGCGTGAGGGGGCAGACTTTTTCCCTGAGAGGACGGACCTGCTCTATGTCGCGTCTGACGGAAGTGAAGGCACGAAGCCTTCGTTCACTTCCGTATGGATGCCCTGGGCCGGCTGGTATGTGATGCGTTCCGGATGGGAGCGGGATGCGAAGTACGCCCATTTCGAGGTCGGACCCTATTCCGCCGGACACTCCCACGAGGACAAGCTGTCGCTTATCCTTTCAGCATATGGCGACAGGATCCTGACCGAAGGCGGAACATATGCATATGATGTGTCCCAGTGGCGTACATATGCCCTTTCCGCGCGCGCCCATAACCTTACCCGCGTTGACGGGATGGACCAGAACAGGCGCAGCATCGCGAACAAGGACGGAATCCGCATAGCAAGCGAGCCGCTGGCGAACCGCTGGAAGACAAACCCGAAGTTCGATTTTGGCGAGGGCTGGTACAATGAGGGATTCGGCCCGAAGAATGATTCCACCGTGACCCAGTACCGTGCCCTGGTCTTCCTGAAGGACCGTTGCTGGCTGCTATTCGATGTGTTCTCTCCTGCCGACGATGCTACCCACACCTATGAGACATCCTTCCACCTGAATGCTCCGGAGGCCGCCATGGACGAGAAGCTCCAGGCAGTGACCGGCGTCAAAGACGGGTCCGCAGTGCTTTCCATAGTACCGCTGAGAAAGGGAACAAGTGTGCAGGTCATTACTGGCCAGGAGGTTCCTGAAGTTCAGGGCTGGGTGCATGACGAATCTTGCGAGACATATGAGGACCGCCCGGTCGCGACCCCGATATTCAGACGGGAAGCAAAGGGCCAGTGGGTTGAGCCTTACCTGCTCTATCCTCTCAAGGCCGGTGAGGAGAGCCCCGTTGCCTCGGTCGCTTCTGCGGGCGAGGGGACTTACGCCGTCAGCTTCAAGGATGGTTCCGTGATGACCGTGAAGTTGAAAGTCTCCGGAGGCAGCCTGCAGAAACTCTCCTACTCCATCAAGGGCGGGAAAGACGGTTCAGTTTCCGCAAAGGTCCTGTGACGCCACGAGACGCCATTTTAACGTGGCGCCTAAGTGATTGTTAATCAGCGAAATCATAAATCTCCTGGTGCCCAAAATAGTGCAAATTCAATATGTAAATGCAACTGATAGGAAAGTGATTGAATAGTAAGCAGAAAGAAAAAAAGGAGACAAGTTTTAAGACTTG
>CADCQP010000081.1 GCA_902803535.1 uncultured Bacteroidia bacterium
CAGGACCTCAGGTCATATGGCCTGATCCCGGAGATCGTGGGAAGGCTTCCCGTTGTGACCCATCTGGATTCGCTTAACCGTGAGTCGCTCCTGAGGATCCTGACGGAGCCGAAGAACGCTATACTGAAGCAGTATGCGGAGTTGTTCCGTATGGACGGTATCAAGCTTGTCGTCCAGTCCGCAGTAAAGGAACTGATCGTGGACACCGCCATTGAGAACAAGATGGGCGCGCGAGGCCTGCGTTCCATATGCGAGCGCATCTTCAATGATGCGATGTACGACGCTCCATCATCCGGCAACAAGACTTTCACGGTGACTTTGGCATATGCCAAGGCCCGTCTTTCGGACGAAGCATAGTTTTCGCGCTTCTTGCGCGTTGTGCGTTTGCGTCTTCCCTCCGCAGAGGGGCAATCCTCATGCGTCGCATCCGCTCCAAATCGTCTTGCCCCTCTGCGGAGGAAAGACGGAGATACAATGAAAATGGCCCCGAAGTATTTGACTTCGGGGCCATTGATTTAATATGCCGTGCAGCTCTCTATTCGGCGCGGAGGTCCGGGAGGAGGGCCGGGTCGAATGAAGCTATGAAGGCTGAATGACCGGCTGCGGTCTCGGCGGCGAGGCCTGCGAAAATGCGGGCGCTTCCGGCAAAGAGTTCCTCGCAGCGGGCGGCATCGCTCAGGAGGAGGAGTCCCATGAGGGTCATGCCCGTCATCTGGAAGAGCCTGCGTCCGAGGAAGTCCGTGACTTCCTGGTCACCGAAGGACTTGACCTTTTCAATCGATGCGTTCAACTCCTCGGCTGCCTTCGCAAGGCTGGCCTTGGCTGATGCGAGAGAAGAAGGAACCTCTGTGGCGAGGAGCTCTTCAATCTCTTTGGAATAAGTGCCGTTGGTGATGTAGCGAAGGGCTGCAACTACCTGAAGCTGAGTCGTTCCCTCGTAGATGGAGAGAATCCTGGCGTCACGGTAGAGCCTCTGGCTCTTGTATTCCATGATGAATCCCGAACCGCCGTGGATCTGGATTGCATCATATGCATTCTGGTTCGCGAACTCGGAGGTCATTCCCTTTGTGATGGGGGTGAGGGCGTCAGCAAGGCGTGAGTATTTCTTCTGCTCGGCCCTTTCCTCCGCAGTGAGCGGACGCTCGCGGGCGATGTCTTCCAGGGACTTGTAGATGTCCACGTAACGTGAAGTCATGTAGAGGATCGAACGGCCGGCGTCGATCTTGGCCTTCATCCTTGAAAGCATGTCATAGACGGCGGGGAAGAGGATGATCTTCTTGTCGAACTGCGCCCTTTCACGTGCATATGCGAGGCCTTCATTGTAGGCAGCCTGCATGAGTCCCACGCTCTGTGCACCGATGCCGAGGCGTGCACCGTTCATCAGGGACATGACGTATTTGATAAGGCCAAGGCGTGTCTGACCGCAGAGCTCGGCCTTAGCGTTCTTGAAGACCAGCTCGCAGGTGGGAGAGCCGTGGATGCCGAGCTTGTTCTCTATGTGGCGGACAGTGACACCGCCGCTGCGCTTGTCATAAATGAACATGCTGAGGCCGCGTCCGTCATGGGTGCCCTCCTCGGAACGTGCCAGGACGAGGTGGATGTCGGAGTCGCCGTTGGTGATGAAGCGCTTGACTCCGTTGAGGTACCACTGGTCCTCTTTTGTGTTGTAGGTGGCCTTGAGCATAACCCTCTGGAGGTCACTTCCGGCATCCGGTTCAGTGAGGTCCATGGACATCGTCTCTCCTGCGCAGACGCGCGGGATATATTTCTGCCTCTGCTCTTCGCTTCCGAATGCGTAGAGTGTCTCGACGCAGTCCTGGAGGCTCCATACGTTCTGGAATCCTGCATCTGCCTCAGACATCATCTCCGATGCCATGGAATAAGGGGTGATGGGCATGTTGAGGCCGCCATAGCGTCTGGGCATGCTGACGCCCCACAGGCCGGCCTTGCGGGTGGCCTCGAGGTTCTCATATGTCTTGGAAGCATAGTGCATGCGTCCGTCGACGAGATGCGGACCCTCCTGGTCGACTGACTCGGAGTTCGGCTCTACTATGTTGGCCGTGATGTCTCCTACTATTGACAGTACCTGTTTGTAGTTTTCTATTGCGTCATCGAAATCCACCGGTGCCTCCGGATAGTTGTCCTTGTCGGCGAAGCCCCTTTCGCGCAATTCTACGATGCGCTTCATGAGCGGATGATGGAGGTGGAACTCGAGCTGGGGATTGTCGGTAAAATAGTTCGCCATGGCTTATTTGCTGTTCTTCTTGTAGTACTTGATGAGTTTGGGAACGACATCTTCCACGCGGCCCGTGATGATGTAGTCCGCAATGCGGTTGATCGGGGCCTCAGGATCGGTGTTGATCGAGATGATGATGTCGCTGTCCTGCATTCCGGCGATGTGCTGGATCTGTCCGGAGATTCCGCAGGCGATGTAAACCTTCGGATGTACGGTTACACCGGTCTGTCCGACCTGGCGGCTCGGGTCCACGAAGCCCGCATCCACTGCCGCACGGCTGGCACCGACCTCGCCGTGGAGGGCGGCTGCAAGTTCGAAGAGCATGTCGAAGCCTTCCTTGCTGCCCATCCCGTAACCTCCCGCTACAACTATCGGGGAACTTTTCAGGTTGTTCTTTGCCGGCTCAACATGACGGTCGAGCACGCTCACTACGAAATCCTCTGCGGGAACGTACTTGCCCACGTCCGGGTAGCAGACCTCACCCTTGTAGGCGGGATCCTTTATCTCTTTCTGCATGACACCGCTGCGCACCGTAGCCATCTGGGGGCGGTGCTCCGGGTTCACGATGGTCGCGACGATGTTACCTCCGAAAGCCGGGCGGATCTGGTAGAGGAGGTCCTTGTAGGACTTTCCTGTCTTCTTGTCCTCGAAGTCTCCGATCTCGAGCTGGGTGCAGTCGGCGGTCAGGCCGCTGGTCAGGCTTGAGGAGACCCTCGGGCCGAGGTCGCGTCCGATGACGGTAGCCCCGAGCAGGGCTATCTGCGGGTTTTCCTCCTTGAAGAGGTTGACCAGGATGTCGGTATGGGGAGCCGAGGTGTAGGGCGAAAGGCCCGGTGCATCGAAGACGTGGAGTTTGTCTACTCCGTAGGGAAGGATCTGGTTTTCAACCTTTCCTTTGATCCCTGTGCCGGCGGCTACAGCTTCAAGGCTGACACCGAGTCGGTCAGCGAGCTTGCGGCCCTTGGTGAGGAGTTCCTGGGAAACTTCGGCTACGACAGTGCCTTCCAGTTCACAGTATACGAATACGTTGTTCATTTTCTTTCTCTTTTTAGCCGATGATCTTTTCGTCGCGGAGTTCCTTGACGAGCCACTCTATGTCAGCGTCGCTGTCGGAAAGGCTCTTGCTTTCCTTGGCCTGGAAGACGATGTTCTGGACTGCCATGACCTTGGTCGGCGAGCCGGCGAGACCGCACTGCTGCGGGTCTCCGTCGATGTCCGCCACGCTCCACTGGGTGAGGTTGAGCCACTCCCTGGTGTCGTACAGATAGTCATAGGAATCGTCACGTCCGGGGGTTCCGGGCTTGACGGGCAGTGCAACCCGTTCAGACGGGCAGGATGCCCTCTTGAACTTCATGACGAGCTTTGCATTTGCGGGGCGGCAGGGGGCTGCTGTGCCGTTCACGGTGATCAGGCAGGGCATCGGGGCGGTGACAGTCTCGGTGCCACCGTCAATGTGGCGGCGTATTGTAAGCCTTCCGTCCTTGCATTCAAGGACTTCCTCAGCATATGTCACCTGGCTGAGCCCGAGTTTCTGGGCGACCTGCGGACCTACCTGTGCGGTGTCTCCGTCGATGGCCTGGCGTCCGCCTATGATTATGTCGGCTCCGCCTATTTTCTTAATCGCAGTGGCAAGGGCATATGATGTGGCCAGGGTGTCGGCGCCTGCAAAAAGGCGGTCGGTAAGCAGCCAGCCGGTGTCAGCACCCCTGTAAAGGCCCTGGCGGATCAGTTCGGCCGCTCTCGGGGGACCCATGGTAAGTATCCCGACAGTGGTGCCGGGGTTCTGCTCTTTGAGGCGGAGTGCCTGCTCGAGGGCGTTCATGTCGTCCGGATTGAAAATTGCTGGAAGGGCGGCGCGGTTGACTGTCCCTTCGGGAGTCATTGCGTCTTTACCCACGTTCCTTGTGTCAGGCACTTGCTTGGCAAGTACGATGATTCGAAGATTCATTTGGTTCAGATCTTTTGTTTTACGCGGCACAAATATACCAAAAAATTCGCCAACTGACCGTGCGGGCAGCGGGCTTGCACCACATTGATGGCGATTTTGCCCCTATTGGGCTGTTTTAGTGGGGACTGCGCTGTTTTGTCCACAGTTGGTGCTGCGGAATTCTGCCGGGGTCATCCCATATGACGCCTTCAGTATCCGCTGGAGGTTCCTGACGTTTCCGAAACCGCTTTCGGAGGCTATCTTATCCATCTTGTATTCGGGATGCTCCTCCATCAGGAGGCTGGCATGCGAAAGCCTCAGGCCGTTTATGTAGGAAGTGAAGCTATCTGAGGCTCCGTTATCTGATATGATCCTGACCAGGCGGTTCTTGTCAATCCCAAGCCGGCTGGTGATGTGTTCGCGTCGAAGGCCGTTGTCCAGGTAGAGTTTCTCATCCCGTATCATCCTGTCCATCATGTTGAACAGTTCCCTGTCCCGTATTGCCTTGATGTGGTCGGGCCTGCGTGACCGTACACTGCGCGGGAGAGGCTCCTGCTCCGGCGCCTCATCCTCCTCTTGTCTGCGGGGCGGCTCTTCCTCCGTGACGGTAGTTTCTTCAGGGAGTATTTCCGGTTCAGGGGAAGGAGCTTCCGGCTCCGGTTCAGGAATGTTCCCAGATGGCGCTTCCTCCTCAGCCGCAGTAAAACTCACTTCTTCGCCGCCCCTGCGCAGGTTGCTGAGGCTGTGCTGCAGCATGGCTATCCGGCCGCGGACTTCCTCCAGCTCTTTGAGGCGCAGGTTCATGGCCCTGGACAGTTTTTTATTCCTGAGCGTCAGGACAATCAGCATCACGGCCAGGATAATGACCAGGGCTGCAAGTATGATACAGGCTAGGATCGGGGCTTCGGGCACTTTGTAAGCTGTTTAACGGGACCGTTGTCAGCGGCCGGAGTACATCTGCTCGTAATAGTCCTGGTAAGCGCCGGAGGTGACCCTTTCCATCCATTCCTTGTTGTCCAGATACCAGCGGACAGTCTTCTCGATGCCCTCCTCGAACTGAAGGGATGGGCTCCACCCGAGTTCGCGGTGAAGCTTGGAGGAATCTATGGCATACCTCATGTCATGCCCCGGGCGGTCCGTTACATATGTAATGAGTGAAAGGTCTTCTCCTTCGCTGCGTCCGAGGATGCGGTCCGTGACTTTGATGAGGACCTTGATCAGGTCAATGTTCCGCCACTCGTTGAATCCGCCTATGTTGTAGGTGTCGGCGATGCGTCCCTCATGGAAAATCAGGTCGATAGCCCTGGCGTGGTCTTCTACGAAGAGCCAGTCGCGCACGTTGAGGCCCTGCCCATAGACCGGAAGCGGCTTGCGATGGCATATGTTGTTTATGAAAAGCGGAATCAGCTTTTCGGGGAACTGGTAGGGACCGTAGTTGTTGGAACAGTTGGTGACTATGGACGGGAGTCCGTAGGTGTCGTGGAAGGCCCGGACGAAATGGTCGCTGGATGCCTTGCTGGCGCTGTAGGGGCTGTGCGGACGGTAACCCAGGTCTTCAGTGAAGAAGGCTGTCCCGTATGGCCCGCCTCCGCGTTCGGAAGAAGGATATCCGTCCTGGAGTCCTCCTTCGGTACCGTCTGCTGATCCTTCCGGGCGGTCGATCTCAAGGGCTCCGTACACCTCGTCGGTGGAAATGTGGTAGAACCTCTTGCCCCGGTACCCTTCCGGAAGGCTCTCCCAATAGATCCTCGCGGCCTGAAGCAATGACAGGGTCCCGAGGACATTCGTCTTCGCGAAGGTGAACGGATCTTTTATGGACCTGTCCACATGGCTTTCCGCGGCAAGGTGTATGACCCCGTCTACGTTTTCGCGCCTGAAGAGCCCGATGACATCCTCGAAATCACATATGTCCATCCTGACGAAACTGTAGTTAGGCGCGTTCTCGACATCCCTGAGGTTCTCCAGGTTGCCGGCATAGGTCAGCTTGTCCAGGTTGATGATGTGGTAGTCGGGATACTTGTTCACAAAGAGGCGTACGACGTGGCTGCCGATGAATCCGGCGCCTCCCGTAATGACGATTGTCCTTTTATAATCCATTGGGTCTTCAGTTTGCTGCAAAGTTAGCAATTGTTGTCAATTATCCGTATATTTGAAGGATCAAAACAGCGCTGAAACTGATATGAAAACTCCTGATTTATTGAGAACGAAGGATGGAAGGAGCTATCTTCTCCCGTTCATCATCGTCACCAGCTGCTTTGCGCTCTGGGGCTTCGCGAACGACATTACCAATCCGATGGTCAAGTCTTTCTCCAAGATTTTCCGTATGAGCGTGACAGACGGTGCCCTGGTGCAGCTGGCGTTTTACGGGGGATATTTCTGCATGGCCCTGCCTGCTGCCCTTTTCATCAAGAGACACTCCTACAAAGCCGGAATCCTTACCGGCCTGGGACTTTACGCCTTCGGGGCCCTGATGTTCATCCCTGCCGCAAAGACCGGGAACTACTATCCCTTCCTGATCTCCTATTTCATCCTGACATGCGGCCTGTCATTCCTTGAGACATCGGCCAACCCGTTCATCCTGTCCATGGGGGAGAAGGCGACTGCAACCAGGAGGCTTAACTTTGCACAATCTTTCAACCCGATAGGTTCCCTGTGCGGGATGTGGGTCGCGATGCATTTCATCCAGGCTCGCATGAGTCCGCTTTCCACCTCTGAGAGGGCCCTTCTGGATGACGCTTCTTTCAATGCCCTGAAGGCATCCGACCTGGCCGTGCTTGTAAAGCCATATGCCATTATCGGAGTGATCCTCATCGCGGTTTTCCTGCTGATGTGGCTGACCAGGATGCCCGGCAAGGGTGAAGTCGGCCTGAATCCCCAGGAAGGTGTCCCGACGTCGCTGAAGGCGACCCTCGGCAGGCTGATCCGCAATGTCACCTACCGCCGCGGCGTAATCGCCCAGTTCTTCTACATCGGAGCACAGATTACATGCTGGACCTTTATCATACAGTACGGGACCCACGTGTTGACAGGTGAAGGCATAGATGAGCAGACCGCCGAGATAACATCGCAGAAACTAAATATAGTGGCCATGGTCTGCTTCGTCACCTTCCGGTTCATCAGCACATGGCTCATGAAGTACTTCAAGCCGTCCAGGATGCTTGCGGTCTTCGCAACCGCGGCGGCCATCCTCATCCTGGGAGTCATCTTCATCGGCGGCAGGACCGGACTCTATTGCCTGGTCGGCGTCTCTGCCTTCATGTCGCTTATGTTCCCCACCATCTACGGTATGGCCCTCGGCAATGTCGCCAATGACACCGAGATCGGATCCGCAGGCCTTATTATGGCCATCCTCGGCGGTTCGGTGCTCCCTCCGCTCCAGGCCATGATCATCGACCGTCCCCAGGTGATGGGGCTTGCCGGAGTGAATGCTTCATTCATCATTCCGTTCATATGCTTCCTGGTGGTACTGTGGTACGGTTTCTCGGAAACCCGCCGCTCCGCTGCCAGGGCCTGACAAGACAGGATGCAGCCGCAGGAGGAACGGATACAGTGGTTCGCGATGAGCGCGCCCTATTGCAGGGAGCTGAAAGCCCGTGAGGCACTCGAAGAGCGCGGGATCGAGACTTTCATCGCCATGCAGTGGCGCAATGTGCGCAGGCAGCGCCTAGGAGCTCCGGCCACACGTCCTCTTGAGAGGGTCCTTATGCCTATAATACACAATCTGATTTTCGTGCACTCAAGCCGTTCCAGGATCCAGGAAGCCAAGTTGCAGATCCCTTTCCTTCAGTGGCGTACGATGTCGTATGAAGGACGCAACGTGCCGATGGTAGTCCCGGATTACCAGATGGATGCTTTCATCAAGATCTGCAACACCCGTAACAGTGACATCGCTTTCTACGCTCCCGGCGAGATGGAAATCAAGCCCGGGACCAGGGTCAGGATCATAGGAGGCGAGTTTTCCGGGATCGAAGGAGTGCTTTTGAAACAAAAGGGAAAGAATTCCAACAGGGTAGTGGTGGAGTTGCCGAACCTGGGTTCCCTGGCAACTGCGACCCTCCCGGCAGATTTGTTGGAAATACTTTGAAATCAATTGAATATGGATCCATATGGAGATAAATACCCGTCTCGCCTGCTGACTGAAGCTGTTGATGCCATAGGTTCCCTTCCGGGAGTGGGCCGCAGGAGTGCGCTCCGTTTTGCTCTCCATCTGCTCAAGCAGCCTTCGGAGAACGTCCATCATTTCACCCAGGCCCTGAACAACCTTCGCGATGAGGCGAAGTATTGCAGCGTCTGCAGGATGATTTCCGACGAGGAGAAGTGCAGCATATGTTCGGACCATTCCAGGGACCACCGGCAGGTCTGCGTAGTTGAAAACGTCCGGGACGTGATGAGCATAGAGGCTACAGGACAGTACCATGGGGTCTATCACGTGCTTGGCGGAATCATCTCTCCGATCAACGGGATCGGACCTTCCGACCTTACGGTCGATGCCCTGGTGGAGAGGATAGAAGCACTTTCCTCCGGGGACGAAGCCGGGAAGGTTGAGGTGATCCTGGCGCTGAGCGGGGACGTGGAAGGGGAGACTACGTCATTCTACATCTACCGCCGGATAGCGTCTTTCGGGGTGCGCGTCAGTTCCCTGGCACGCGGCCTGGGCTTCGGAGATGACATTGAATATGCGGATGCCCTGACCCTGGGGCGTTCCATAGCGGGCAGGGTCCCGTTCAAACCTTAAGGATATGCTGGGAACTCTCCTGGGGGCTTTCGTGCTTGCGTTCGGCGTGTGCGCTGACTGCTTTGCCGTCAGCATATGCTCCGGGACCACCGTAGGGAACATCTCCTTCAGGAAGGCGTCTGCAGTCGCCCTGTCATTCGCATTTGTCCAGACATCGTTTTTCCTGCTCGGGTGGGCCCTGGGCGGACTTTTCGTCGGATATGTCGAGAAAGCGGCGCACCTGATAGGGTTCCTCCTCCTGGGATATGTCGGAGGCTCCATGGTGATCGATTCTTTCCGTGAAGAACGTGTCCGGAGCCTGTCGGGGATATGGAATGTGCTTCTGGCTGCAGTATCGACGAGCATTGACGCCATAGGGGTGGGAGTGTCCCTCAGCATGGATTCCGTCCCCTTCATGCCCATTGCATATGATTCGGCCGCCATTTTCATGGTGACATTTCTTTCTGTGGTTACCGGCATCCTGTTCGGCCGGAAACTTGAGGACCGCTTCGGGGCGCGCGCTGAACTGTTCGGGGGAATAGTGCTTCTGATCCTTGGGCTGGATATCCTGTTTTAATTCATCCGTACAGGGACCTGTTTCTTGGCTTTTTGGAAAAAATAACTATTTTTGCAATTCGGAGGGGATTTCCATGGTCAGCATCTTCTACAGAAAGGACGATAGGATTTCGATTTCCACTACTGTGGATGATTTCGCGAAGCTTCGCCTCGCGGACGTCCTCTGGATAGACCTGCTTTCTCCTTCCGGAGATGAAAAAAGGGCTACGGAAGCCTTCCTGGGCACCGCTATCCAGAGCCGCGCCCAGGCCGAAGAGATCGAGAGTTCTTCGCGCTTCTCCGAATCCGGATCTTCCATATATGCGAACACCAACTTCCTGATGCCGGGCCCGGAGGAGTACACCATGGAGGCGGTCAGCTTTACCATCACCGGCAATACCCTGACTTCCCTGAGGGATGTCCCCCTGCGTTCGTTCACCGAACTGCAGCGCCGTCTGGAAATCAACCCCAGGCTTTACAAGGGCGGATATTCCATCTTCGCCACTATCCTGGAACAGCGTATCGACCTGGACGCCGACATGATAGAGCTTATGTCCAAGGACATATCCCAGTTCAGCAAGCGCATCAACCAGCAGGAGGACATAAATGAAGAGTTCCTCCTCGACATCAACCACCAGCAGGAGAATGCGATGATCATCCGTGAGAACATCGTCGACAAGCAGAGGCTCGTGACCAGCATCCTCCGCAGCGACAAGCACCCCTCGGAACTCGATGCCCGTTTCAACGTCTTGCTGCAGGATATCTCCTCGCTTATCAACCATGCCAATTTCTCTTTCGAGAGGCTGGAGTATCTCCAGAATACGGTGGTCGGTCTTATCAACCTGGACCAGAACAAGATCATGAAGGTCTTTACGGTCATTTCAGTACTCCTTATGCCTCCTACGCTCATCGCCAGCTTCTATGGCATGAATGTAGGCCTTCCGTTCTCAGGACTCAGGTGGGCATGGGCGCTGATACTCCTCGTCATGATCCTGGTCTTTGCGGCTATCCTCATCATTTTCAATAAGAGAAGACTGCTCTAAGTCTTTGAGAATCCAAAATTAATGTCTAAATTTGCACGCTTTTTCGCCGAGGCGTGTGTTTCATATGTCCTACGGCGAGAGTACAATACATAAAGTTAAACCCCTAATTTGTTTATTTACACAAAATTATGGCAGAAGAAACAATTAATCCCGAGGTACAGGCTCA
>CADCQP010000082.1 GCA_902803535.1 uncultured Bacteroidia bacterium
CCTTTGTTCCAGGGCAGCTCTATTACATCACATTGATTCCTCAGGTGATTGCTGCCACGGGCTACACCCTCACCCTTTACAAAGGGAACCAGATGGCGAAATGCGTGGTGTCCAAGGCGAGTGGGACATATGACTTCCCTCGTTCAGGCTACCGCAGCAAGAAAAACGCCGACGAAGGCCTGAAGTGGGAAGATAATTTCGTGGTGATGGCCGAAGGCTTCATTTGGGCGAAGTGCAACGTGGGAGCCAATTCACCCGAAGAATACGGCGACTATTTTGCCTGGGGCGAGACTACTCCGAAACAGAATTACTCCTGGTCAAATTATGCTCATGGAACATCTACTTCCAGTATTACGAAGTACAATTCTATTGATGGCCTGACTGTCCTGGAAGCTACTGACGATGCGGCAACAGTGAACCTCGGTGGAGGGTGGAGAACTCCTACGGAAGCGGATTGGGCAGCGCTTCGCAACTCAGAGAATTACGATTGGGTCTGGACGGATGACTACAAGGGGACAGGGGTTGCCGGCGAGATCGTGACTTCAAAGGTATCCGGCTATGAAGGCAACAGCATTTTCCTCCCCGTAGGGGGCTTTTATGATACCGCGCCAAAACAAGTCAGCGGTGTCGGCCGTTATTGGTCTTCCTCGCTCTATACTGGCAGTTCAACCCCGAGTCATGCTAGGTACGTTCAATTCCAATCTGATGGAAAAATGGCGTCGAATGCATTCCGCTACTACGGTCAGGCTGTACGAGCCGTATGCTCTTCGCTTGTCTCCAAAGACTATCTTTGCTTCACTGCCGAGGAGGACGGGACGATAGCCCTTTCAAATACCGGAGACAATGCGCCGAATGTAGAGTACACCACAGATGGTGTATCATGGACTACATGGGACTATTCCGCGATTACTGTTCCCGCTGGCGGCAAAGTCTATTTCAAAGGAAACAACAGTGCAGGATTCTCCACTTCAAGCAGTGCGTATTCTAACTTCGTAATGACTGGTAAAATCGCAGCCTCAGGTAGTATCCAGTCTCTGCTATACGGAGATGATTTTGAGGATAACCTGACTATACCGCGAGGTTCGAATTGTTTTTACCGTCTGTTTTATAATTGTTCTGTGCTCACTTCCGCTCCAGAGCTTCCGGCAATAACGTTAGCTGATTATTGTTATTCTAACATGTTCAGAGGTTGTTACAGTCTGACTTCCGCTCCTGATCTTCCTGCCACGACTTTGTCTGATTATTGTTATTATCAGATGTTCTATAACTGTTCTCGTCTGACTGCTGCTCCTGATCTTCCTGCAACGACATTGGCCAGGAGCTGTTATTCAGGGATGTTCGCAGTTTGCTCGTCATTGACTACTGCACCGGAACTCCCGGCAACTACATTGGCTGTTACATGCTATGCTAATATGTTCGAGAACTGCATGTCATTGGTCACTGCACCGGAACTTCCTGCAACGAAAATGACAGTTAATTGCTATGCTTATATGTTCCGTTATTGCCAGTCACTTACTACTGCTCCGGCACTGCCTGCGACGACATTGGCAAGCACTTGTTATGCCGGCATGTTCCAAAGTTGTACCAAACTTAGTGAAGCTCCTGAACTCCCTGCCGCGAAATTGGTCAGCTATTGCTACCAATCAATGTTCGAGTCCTGCACGCGTTTGTCTTATATCAAAATGATGGCGACTGATGTTTCTGCGTCAAGTTGTTTGAACAACTGGGTGTCAGGAGTAAACTCGACCGGGACATTTGTGAAAAATCAAAAAGCAACGTTGGAAACTGGTGTCAGCGGTATTCCCGAAGGGTGGAAGGTTCAAGAGTATGTTGAGATGGGAGACGGCCTGAAATGGGCGACGGTGAATGTTGGCGCCACCGCTCCCCAGGGCTATGGAGACTATTTTGCCTGGGGAGAAACACAGCCTAAGATAGAATACAGTTGGAATACTTATTTTGACAATCCCAGCGGTGATGGTAACACTTTCATCAAGTATACTACCAATAAAGATACTCAGCTCAGGCCTGAAGATGATGCTGCAACGGTTAACTGGGGTGGAGATTGGCGCATGCCGACGGAGGCGGATTGGATTGCGCTTGGCAACTCCGCGGACTTCGAATGGAATTGGACGGATGATTATCAGGGGACAGGTGTTTCCGGAGAAATCGTTACTTCAAAGGTCTCCGGTTTTGAGGGCAACAGTATTTTCCTCCCTGCTTGCGGTTATATTCCCAATCAGTCAGTCGGTCGTGCAGGTACCCTCGGATTGTACTGGTCGTCATCCCTGCGCTTGAGCGGAGCGGATAGACATGCGAGGAGCGCATACTTCGATTCCGGCGCAAATGGCACAGAGATTAGTAGCCGGTACTTCGGCATCTCTGTCCGGGCCGTTTTTTAAGTAAGACCTATTGAGAGAATATCCACTCCAACCGCTTTTCAGAAAAGGCCTGGTCGCATGCTCTAGGGTGGTCTAGACCGGGCAGGATTTCGAATTGGACATTGCCTTGCAATTCCCTGATTCCGGAGGTGAAGGAATTCAGTGCTGCGGCACTCCTTTCTTCACCTCCAACCGTTACGTAAAGAGGAACTCCGGTGCAGTCCTCCGGGCGGACCATGAACTGCCTTGCAGATGCTATGAAAGCAGCAGCAATGATATCCGGGTGATTCTTTACAAGGTACCAGGTGCCCTGCCCGCCCATGGAAACTCCGCATATGTAAACGCGCCCCGGATCGACGGCTCCGGTTTCGAGGTAATATGCGATCAGCTGTTCGACCCTGTCGATGTAGCCGGGGCTGCGCTGCGAACTGACCCATTCGTGCGTCGTGGGACACTGGGGCGCAATGAGATATGCAGGCATATGCTTTTTTCGGATGTAGTTCACGATGCTGTCGACCGCCGGTGATTCAAGCTGCTTGCGGTTGTCCTGCCCTGAGCCGCTCCTGCCGTGGAGGTAGATTATCAATGCCGGCTTTTGAGGCGCATCGGCTGGCAAGTCCGGTTCGTTGGCCGGCATTCCCGCAGCGTTGGCGGGGTAGGTAAACTGTTGGTACATAATGCCTGAACGCTCCATCGGCTGGAAATCCTGATTGTGAGGGGGTGTCTCCTGTACTGCATTTGCGGCTACAGTAACGGATGGCTGTCCGGATACTTGTGAATGGGAAATGAGGGTGCAAAGGATACAGGTGATTGTCAGTAAAGGTCTATTCATTCAAGTGCCATATATGATAATGTAGATGCAGTTTTCCTGCGATGGTTTATTCCCTGTCCCCTCCGCGCCTTGTGCCGGTGGGTTTTTATTTTCCCACCGGCACAAGGGTGCTACTGATTATCAAGCAGTTGACTCTGCCGGTGGGAAAATAAAAACCCACCGGATTGTATCGTGGCTAGAGATCCATTCGATGGGACGTTGGACACGAAAAACAGGGTTAATCACGGCTTGAGGTCCACGGAATGGGACGATGGCCACGACGAGACGGTCGAAGGTAGTAGGTGGGGCGTGCTTTGATCAGCCCATGGACTTGACAAGCCGGAAGTGGCTGTTTCAACAGGAAGCCCCGTCTTTTTCTGCCCGCCGAAATGGCCTTCCAGGACTGTCAGTGGCACATTGCTGCTCCCATCCCGGATTTTAAAAGTCGTCTTGGGAGCGGCAATCGGCCCTACAGGCCCCTGCAGGGCCATTCCTCCGGGCAGAAAAAATTGGTTCGCGCCGTGACGTCTTCACAAAAAGCCTCCACAGAGATTAAACCCCGTATAATCCCTATCCATTCCTATCGATGTTTAATAAACGGAACTGACATAATCCGGTGGGTATTTCTTTTCCCTCCGGCGGAGTGAACCATCTGATAATCAGCGATATCCTTGTGCCGGTGGGAATAATTTGGCACACCGGCAACATGACTCGGAACGAAAGAGCCCAATAGGAGTCCAAATCCTTTGCTCGGGGTTTGGAACTTGATCCGGGCTTCGCCCTCCGACATCCCTCCCCGCCTGCGGCGGGGCTTGCGACGGCTTCTGCCGTCGACCCCCTCTTCCGAGGAGAGGGGGGAGGGGGAGAGGGTAACGTAGATGGGAGGGTTCGCTCTTCCGGGATTTCGTCGGGCTTTGCCCTCCGACATCCCTCGCCGCCTGCGGCGGGGCTTGCGACGGCTTCTGCCGTCGACCCCCTCTTCCGAGGAGAGGGGGGAGGGGGAGAGGGTAACGTATATGGGAGGGATATCCCTCGCTCGAAGCGAAAGAAGCAGCGCATTTGCGCTGCTTCTGAAGCGGAGAGTGAGGGATTCGAACCCCCGGTACCTCGCGGTACAACGGTTTTCAAGACCGCCTCCATAAACCACTCGGACAACTCTCCTTGTGTCCTGGCATTCCAGGAATGATGTCCCTGATTTCCGGTAGCTGACTGGCAATCCCGGAAAAGGACTGCAAATATAATTATTCTGATGTATTTATCAAAATCGCACCTTCACATAAAATTCATATATTTGTGTCATGACCATTTTTAGAATCATATGAAATACACTGTTCTGGCGGCCGCAGTGTGCGCGGCTTTCGTTGTTTGTTCGTGCGGATCCCGCGATGTGCGGACCGAAACCCTTCTGGATAGGGGATGGAAATTCCATAAAGGGGAGGAGCCCGGCTGGTTCGCTGAGGGGGAAGCGGCGCAGGAACTGGCTGGCGGAAAGGATCTTGCGGAAGGGAAGGCCGTTCAAGGGACAGGCAATGGAACGGTTCAGGGGGCAGGCAACGCAGCGGCCCAGGAGACTGGCCCAACCTCGGTGAAATTCGACGATTCGGCATGGCAGGAGGTTGAGGTGCCTCATGACTGGGCAATCTACGGTCCGTTCGATGAGGAGAACGATCTCCAGACGACAATGATAGTGCAGGACGGCGAGAGGATCCCGCAGAAGCACACCGGCCGGACCGGGGGTCTCCCATATGTCGGCGTAGGCTGGTACAGGACGACCTTCAACGTACCGGCGGGCCGCAGGGCAGTGCTGGTCTTCGACGGGGCCATGAGCCAGGCAAGGGTCTGGGTCAACGGGAAGCAGGTGGCGTGGTGGCCATGCGGCTACAATTCCTTCTGGTGCGATGTGACTGATGCCCTCTCCGGCCGTAAGAACACCCTTGCAGTGCGGCTCGAGAACCTGCCCCAGTCATCCAGGTGGTATCCCGGGGCAGGCCTTTTCCGCAACGTCCATCTCATAGTAACCGGCAAGACGCGGATCCCCGTCTGGGGGATCCAGGTCACGACACCGCAGGTCAGCACTTCATCGGCAACCGCATATGTCAGGACTACTGTCGATGGCGAGGGGACCGGTTCGGGCGGCAAGAAGGGGACCACCGTACGAACAACCATATACGGTCCTGCCGGGGAAGTCGTAGCTTCGGGCGAGGCGCCAGTGGACGAGGCTCCTGCCGGGGATGCGGCCACGGCCAGCGGCAAAACAGGCGATAGTGCCAGCGGCAAAACCAGCAGCCAGGCCAGCGGCAAAACCAGCAGCCAGGCCAGCGGCCCCACCAGCGGCCAGGCCGGGATCAGCCTCCAGGTGGACACCCCGCAGCTCTGGAGCCCGTCCAGCCCGGTCCTGTACACTTGCACCTCCGAAGTCCTCGTGAACGGGAAAACAGTGGACCGCAGCTCTGTCACCTTCGGCTTCCGCAAGGTCGAATTCTCACCCGAGAAGGGCATGCTTCTCAACGGCGAGCCCATGAAATTCCAGGGAGTCTGCATGCATCATGACCTCGGGCCCCTCGGTGCCGCAGTCAACGAAAGTGCCATCGCCCACCAGGTCGAGATGCTCAAGGACATGGGCTGCAACGCCATACGCACTTCACACAACATGCCTGCACCCGAACTCGTAAGCATATGCGACCGGGCCGGGATGATGCTGATGGTAGAGCCGTTCGACGAATGGGACAGGGCCAAATGCAGGAACGGCTATCATCTCTTCTTCGACGAGTGGGCCGAGAAAGACATGGTCAACATGATCCGCCAGTACCGCAACAGTCCCAGCGTGGTAATGTGGAGCATCGGCAACGAAGTCCCCACCCAGAGCTCCCCGGACGGCGTCAAGGTGGCCAGGTTCCTCCAGGACATATGCCATCGCGAGGACCCGACAAGGCTCGTGACCTGCGGGATGGACCGCGTGGACGACATCCTCAGGAACGGCTTCGGAGCAGCGATCGACATCCCCGGATTAAACTATCGCACATTCAAGTATTTAGAGGCATATGCAACTCTTCCCCAGGGTCTTATCCTGGGCTCTGAGACCGGTTCGACCCTCTCCTCGCGCGGGGTGTACAAGCTCCCGGCCGGGAAGCGTTTCGGCGCCATGGATCCCGACCACCAGTGCTCCGCATATGACCAGGATGCCGCCTGGTGGTCCAACACTCCCGACGTAGACTTCGCCCTGGCGGAAGACTATCCCTGGACCCTCGGCCAGTTCGTCTGGACAGGCTGGGACTATCTCGGGGAGCCCACGCCATATGGAGTGAATTCCTGGCCCAACCATTCGTCCATGTTCGGAATAGTCGACCTGGCCTCCATCCCCAAGGACCGCTACTGGCTCTTCCGCTCTGTATGGAACACCGAGTCCCCGACCCTCCATGTGCTTCCACACTGGAACTGGGAGGAAGAGGCGGCACAGAGCGGCGGCAGGCTGGATGTGCCTGTATATGTTTACACCTCCTGGCCCGAAGCAGAGCTCTTTGTCAACGGAGTCTCCATGGGCAGGGTACGCAAGACAACCCGCGCGGACTACGCCAAAGGCGGGCGTCTCCACCGTGCCGGGAGCCCCACGGACAATTTCAAGAAAGAAGCAAAACCCTCAGGGACATATGGTTCCTGGATGCCGGCCGAAGACGGACGCACCCAGGGAGGACAATGCGAACAGCTCGACGGGCGCTACAGGCTCATATGGCCCGCCGTCCCGTACCAGGCAGGTGAGCTGAAGGTGATAGCATATGACTCGTCCGGCGAGGCGAAGGACACCGCATATGTCCGGACCGCCGGCGCCCCGGACCACATAGTCCTGACTGCCAGCTGCGCGGACTATTCTGAAATCTTCGACGGAAAGCCGCAGCAGAGCGCCTCAGGCGGACTCGAAGCCGGAGGCAAAGACCTCCTCTATGTCACCGCCTCTGTCGTCGACAAAGACGGGAACCTGTGCCCGGAAGCATCTGATCTGCTGTCCTTCAGCGTCACCGGGGCTGCCTCGTTCAGGGCCGCGGCCAACGGCGACCCGACCTGCCTGTACCCCTTCCACGAGCCCAGCATGCCGGCCTTCTCCGGAAGGACAACCGTCATAGTGGCTGCCTCCGACGTAGCTGGAAACGCCACCCTGGAAGTTTCTGCTCCCGGGCTTAAATCCGCCAGCCTCCCGATAACGGTACACGCTTCCCGGTAACCGCCGTGTGACAAAAAATGTGTATATTTACAGTTTGAAATAACTAGAGATATGAAACGGCTGATTCTTTTACTTGTCTGTGTCGTGTCGGTCTTTTCCGTGGCCGCACAGGAGATGAAAGATGTAACATTCCAGTTTACAGAAGCTTCCGATCTTACTCTCGTCGGTAAGGTGTTCCCCCAGACCCCGAATCCCTATCAGAGGATGGACTTCACCAAGTACGGCGGATGGGATGAGAAGGACATCCATCTCCTGGAAATGTCCACGGGCATAATCGTTTCTTTCAAGACCGATTCCCCGATAATTACAGTGAAGCCGGAGTACTCCTTCATCACAGGGGGCGGTGCATCGGGATTCGCTACCAGGGGCTTCGACCTCTACATCAAGAAGAACGGCCAGTGGCTCTGGGCAGGAGTTGCCTGCAGCGGGACCGACGTTGAGAAGGAGAACGGCACGAACCGCCTGCTGGTCAACTATATGGATGACAGCATGAAGGAGTGCATATTGTATCTCCCGACTTACAGCAAAGAGACATCAGTCAAGATAGGCACGAGGGAAGGAAGCAGGATAGAGGCCGGAGACGCGCCCTTCCGCCACAGGATATGCATCCACGGTTCAAGCTTCATGCACGGGGCCAGCACTACCCGCGCCGGACTCACCGTCCCGGGTTACCTTACCAGGATGACCGGCATGCAGTTCTGCAGCCTCGGGGTCAGCGGTGACTGCCGCATGCAGCCGCAGTTCGCCAATGCCCTCAAGGACGCCGACGTCGATGCCTTCGTCTTCGATTCTTTCTCCAACGGAAGCGCAGCCACCGTCGAGCAGAACCTCTTCAAGTTCATCGAGACCATCCAGTCCGCAAAGCCCGGGGTCCCGATGATCTTCATGAGCACCATATGGCGTGAGAACAGGAACTTCAACTCCATCAAGGACAGGGACGAGCAGGCCAAGTACGAAATGGCGGAGAAGCTCATGGCCCAGGCGGTGAAGAAGTACAAAGACGTGTATTTCATTCATTCCGACGCTACTTCCGACATGCACGACACAACGGTAGACGGCACCCATCCCGGAGACTACGGCTATTATTTGTGGGCCGCATCCGTCTGCAAGAAGATTACCCGCATCCTCCGCAAGTACGGGATCAAATAACAACAAGGACATATGCCAAAGATAACAGGACATATTTCACAGGTCATCGGTCCGGTCGTGGACGTCCATTTCGAGATGTCTTCCGAGGACGTATTGAGGGAGCTCCCGAAGATCTACGATGCACTGACGGTCCGCAGGGATGACGGGAAGCAGCTTGTCATCGAGGTCCGCCAGCACATCGGGGAAGACACCGTCAGGTGCGTCGCCATGGACTCCACCGACGGCCTCCGCAGGGGAATGGAGGTGACCAACACCCACGGCCCGATTGTGATACCTGTCGGGAAACAGCTCAGGGGCAGGGTATTGAACGTTACCGGCGAGGATATTGACGGCCTCGGCCCCCTGGACAGGGAGAACACCCTTCCCATCCATCGTGAGCCCCCGAAGTTCGATGACCTCACCACTTCCCAGGAAGTCCTCTTCACCGGGATCAAGGTCATCGACCTGCTCGAACCCTACCTCAAGGGAGGAAAGGTCGGACTTTTCGGAGGTGCGGGAGTAGGCAAGACCGTGCTGATCAAAGAGCTCATCAACAACATTGCCAAGAAGCATAACGGTTTCTCCATATTCGCCGGAGTCGGCGAGCGCACCAGGGAAGGAAACGACCTGCTGCGTGAGATGATAGAATCCAATGTGATCAAGTACGGAGACGAGTTCCTCAAGTCCATGGAGGAAGGCCACTGGGACCTCTCCAAGGTGGACAGGGACAAGGTCAACGAGTCCCAGGTGGCCATGGTCTTCGGCCAGATGAACGAACCGCCCGGAGCCCGTTCCAGCGTGGCCCTCAGCGGCCTTACCATGGCGGAATCCTTCAGGGATTCAACGGATCCCGAAGCTCCGAAGGACATCCTGCTGTTCATTGACAACATCTTCCGTTTCACCCAGGCCGGATCAGAGGTCAGCGCCCTTCTCGGACGTATGCCTTCCGCAGTGGGCTACCAGCCCACCCTGGCCACGGAAATGGGACATATGCAGGAGCGGATCACTTCCACGAAGAACGGCTCAATCACTTCTGTACAGGCTGTTTACGTGCCTGCCGACGACTTGACCGATCCCGCTCCCGCCACCACTTTCGCCCATCTGGACGCCACTACGGTCCTGAGCCGTAAGATTACCGAGATGGGAATCTATCCCGCGGTGGATCCGCTCGATTCCACTTCCAGGATCCTCGATCCGGAAATCATCGGGCAGGAGCATTATGACTGCGCCCAGAGGGTCATCCAGATCCTCCAGCGCAACGCAGAGCTCCAGGACATCATCGCCATCCTCGGCATGGACGAGCTTTCCGAAGAGGACAAGCTCACCGTGAACCGTGCCAGGAGGGTACAGAGGTTCCTTTCCCAGCCGTTCGCGGTCGCAGAGCAGTTCACCGGAGTGCCCGGAGTGATGGTGGACATCAAGGACACCATCAAGGGATTCAACATGATCCTCGACGGCCAGTGCGACTACCTGCCGGAGCAGGCTTTCCTTAACTGCGGAACCATTGAGGACGTCATCAAGAAGGGCGAAGCCATGCTCGCCAGGGCTAAAAACAGCTAACAGCGAGGTCATATGCCTGATTATCCCATAAGACTCGAGATCATCACTCCGGAAGAGACCATTGTCAGCACCGATGTCAGCAAGGTCTTCCTTCCCGGGACCCTCGGCCCGTTCGAGGTCCTCAGGGACCACGCGCCGATCATATCCTCTCTCGAGGCCGGGACGATCACATATGTCAGCGAAGAAGGGGAAAACAGCCTCGCGATCCGCTCCGGATTCGCGGAGGTAAGGGACAACAAGGTCCAGGTATGCGCCGAGATATGAAAAGATTTTTCTTCATATGCCTGTTGTTGCTGACGCTCATCCCGTGTGCGCCGGCGGTGGCATATGCGGCGGAGAAAGAGGCCTCCGACACTTCCGGAGTCAATGTTTCCGAAGTCATTTTCAGCCACATCGGAGATTCATATGAATGGCATATGTGGACCTGGAAAGGCCATCCTGTGGCTATCTACCTCCCTGTGATCCTCTACTCCAAGACCAGCGGATGGCACGTCTTCTCTTCGAAGCATATAGCTGAAGGCGAGACATATGAAGGCTTCCGGATCCAGACCGATGCCCTTAAATATTCCAGCAAGCTGGTTGAGGTCGCTCCCGACGGGAGCGTGACGCGCCCGCTGGACCTGTCCATAACGAAGAACGTCCTCTCCCTGATGATCAGTTCCCTCCTGATCCTGGTCATAGTGCTCCTTACTGCCCGCTGGTACAAGACACACGACAGTGAGAAGAAGGCCCCGGAGGGACTGGCGGCATTCATGGAGCCGGTCATTATGATGATCCATGACATGGCCCGGGAGAACATAGGAGAGGAAGAATACAAGAAGTACTCTCCCTACCTCATCACGGTCTTCCTGTTCATCATTACGAACAATTTCCTGGGGGTCATCCCTATTTTCCCCGGAGGGGCGAACCTGACCGGAAACATCGCCTGCACCCTGGTCCTCGCCCTCTTCACATTCTTCATAGTCAATCTTTTCGGAAACAAGGAGTACTACAAGGAGATCTTCCTCCCGGACGTGCCTGTGTTCCTGAAACCCATAATGCCGGTGATCGAGGTGTTCAGCGCCATCATGAAGCCGGTGTCCCTTACCGTGAGGCTTTTCGCAAACATGCTCGCCGGGCACATCCAGATCCTCAGCGTCATGTGCCTCATCTTCATCATGGCCAAGTACGGAGGCGCGTTGTTGGGCGGAATGACCGTAGTGTCAGTGCTTTTCGGCCTGTTCCTCGATGTACTTGAGCTGCTTATATCCTTTATCCAGGCCTTTGTTTTCACCATGCTTTCGTCGATCTACATCGGCCTGGCTCACCAGAAAGAAACACATAAACAATCTTAAACAATAATATCATGTTACTTTTCACAATCCTTCAGACAGTTGCCGGAGTCTCTCTCGGTAAGTTCGGTGCAGTCATGGGAGCTGCCATAGCAGCTTTCGCCGCTGCATATGGAATCGGAAAGATCGGCCAGGCCGTCATGGAAGCCATCGCCCGTCAGCCCGAGTCCGCCGGCAACCTCCGTTCCAGCATGATCATCGTCGCCGGTATGATCGAGGGTGCCGCCCTGTTTGCAATCATCGCCTGTGTCCTCAGCCTGTTCGTGTAGTCTGCCATGTCCCTTGTGACTCCTGACATAGGACTCGTCTTCTGGATGGTCCTGGTCTTCGGCCTGCTGTTCTTCATCCTGGCAAAGGCCGGTTTCCCCGCCGTGACCGATATGGTCGAAAAACGGACCGAGGGAATCCGTAAAGCCCTCAGGGATGCGGAAGTGGCCGAAGAGAAAGTGCGTGGTCTTGCCCGGGAGCAGGAGGAGCTCATAGAAAAGACCAGGGCGGAGCAGCTGAAGATGCTTCAGGAGGCATCCGCCGAGAAAGAGCGCATAATCGCCGAGGCGAAGGTCCAGGCAGGGGAAGAGGCTTCCAAGATCCTCTCCGCAGCCCGTGACCAGATTGCGCTCGAGAGGGACAACGCCGTCCGGGACATACGCCGTCAGGTCGCAGACCTGTCCGTCGCCGTCGCCGAGAAGGTGCTTCGCCGTGAACTCGACCGGCAGGGAGGTCAGCAGGCATATGCTGAGAAACTTGCGGATGAATTGACTGACAGAGACTTGAAACAGGAGGTATAAGCATATGGACACGGGTCTGATTTCTTCCAGATATGCCAGGGCGCTCCTGCTGCTCGTTGACGAGACGGGCGGCGGGGAGGAAGTGCTGGCCCAGACCCTGGTCCTCTCCAAGGCGCTGTCGTCGGTCCCCCAGCTGAGGCATGTGCTGGATGACAAGGGTGAAATGCCCGTATCCGTGAAGCTGGAGCTTTTCGAGGCCGCCCTCGGCGGCAGGAAGCTTGCGCCGGAACTCAGGCAGTTCATCCCTCTGGTCATCCGCTCCGGCAGGGTGTCCATGCTGCGTTACATCTTTTCTTCTTTCCAGAGGCTCTGGTACCGGTCCAGGAAGATCAAGCTGTGCCGTCTTAAGGTGACTGCTCCTTCTCCAGCCTTGGAGAAGAAGCTGGAAGACTTCGTGAAGAAGAACACCGGATGTGCCGTACAGATGACCACGGAAGTGAGGCCAGACCTTATCGGAGGCTTTGTCTTTGAAGTAGATGACTGGCTGATAGATGCTTCCGTCAAGACACAGCTCGAAACTATCCGACGCGGATTCATGGAGATGAATGCCGCCCATTAATGAGATCATTTGAATTATAAAGCATATGGCAGATAACATAAAGCCCAGCGAAATCTCCGAAATCCTCCTTCAGCAGCTGAAGGGGATAGGCAGTGATGCCCGCTTTGACGAGATGGGCAAGGTCTTGCAGGTCAGCGACGGAGTCGCACGCATGTGGGGCCTGGTGAACGCCGAGGCAGGCGAGCTCCTGGAATTCGAGAGCGGCGTCATGGGTGTGGTCATGAACCTGGAAGAGGACAACGTCGGAGCCGTCCTCCTCGGACCTACCGACGAGGTGACCGAAGGGATGACCGTCCGAAGGACCGGCAGGATAGCTTCCATCCGGGTAGGCGAGAGCATGCTCGGCAGGGTGGTGGATCCCCTGGGCACTCCCCTGGACGGGAAAGGCCCCGTTACCGGTGACTCCGTGGAGATGCCGCTTGAGCGCAGGGCTCCTGGAGTCGTTTTCCGCCAGCCCGTGAACCAGCCCCTGCAGACCGGTATCAAGTCGATTGACGCCATGATCCCGATCGGCCGCGGACAGAGGGAGCTCATCATCGGTGACCGCCAGACAGGCAAGACATCCATCGCGATAGACACGATCATCAATCAGCGTCCGGGCTTTGAGTCCGGCAAACCGGTCTATTGCATATATGTGGCCGTAGGACAGAAGGCCTCCACTGTGGCCGCGATTGTCGAAAGCCTTCGTGAGCGCGGAGCAATGGATTATACCATAGTCGTTTCCGCGTCGGCCGCCGATCCTGCTGCCATGCAGTACTATGCACCGTTCGCGGGAGCTGCCATAGGTGAGTATTTCCGTGATACGGGACGTGATGCCCTGGTGGTCTATGACGACCTGTCCAAGCAGGCCGTGGCCTACCGTGAGGTGTCCCTGATCCTCCGCCGTCCTTCCGGGCGTGAGGCTTACCCGGGAGACGTGTTCTACCTGCATTCCCGTCTTCTGGAGCGTGCTGCCAAGATCATTGACCAGCAGGAGGTTGCGGAGCAGATGAATGACCTGCCGGAGTCCCTTAAGGGGAAGGTGAAGGCTGGAGGCTCGCTTACCGCCCTGCCTATCATCGAGACCCAGGCCGGAGACGTCTCCGCCTACATCCCGACCAACGTGATTTCCATTACCGACGGCCAGATCTACCTGGAGTCTTCCCTGTTCAACCAGGGATTCAGGCCGGCCATCAATGTGGGAATCTCGGTGTCCAGGGTTGGTGGCAGCGCTCAGGTGAAGAGCATGAAGAAAGTTGCCGGTACACTTAAGATCGACCAGGCTCAGTACGAGGAGCTTGAGACCTTCTCCAAGTTCTCTTCGGACCTGGACAAGGTGACTGCGATGACCCTGGACAAGGGGCGCAAGAACAATCAGCTCCTGATCCAGCCTAAGTATTCGCCTATGCCTCTTGGAGAGCAGATTGCAATCCTGTATTGCGGTACCCATGCCCTTATGGAGGAAATTCCGATCAGTAAGGTGCGTGCTTTCCAGGATGCTTTCCTGGAGCGGATGCGCTCTTCCCACAAAGATGTCCTTGAGGCCCTCGCTTCCGGCAAGATTGAGGATTCCCTGACTTCGGTGATTGAGTCCGAAGCTTCGATGGTCGCTTTGCAGTTCAAGCAGTAGTTTTTGAAGTCCAGGTCGCAGGATGCCGTCGTTGAAAGAAATAAAGGGCCGTATCAATTCGGTGCGCAGTACGCTGAAGATCACTTCCGCGATGAAGATGGTGGCTTCGGCCAAGTTGCACCATGCCCAGGGGGCGATTGCGAATATGCTCCCATATGAGCGCAAGCTCCATGACGTGCTGGTGCATCTGATGGCCGGCCGGGATGCCGCGGGAGCCGCTGCAGCCGGTTCTGCGGGCGCTTTTGCAACCGGTTCTGCGGGCGCCGCAACCAGTTCTGTGGGTGCTTTTGCAACCGGTTCTGCGGGAGCCGCTGCATCCGGTTCTGCGGGCGCTTTTGCAACCGGTTCTGCGGGCGCTTTTGCAACCGGTTCTGCGGGAGCCGCTGCATCCGGTTCTGCCACCGCTTCTGATTCGTCTGCACTGATGGAGCAGAGGGAAGTGCACCGGGTCGCCATCATTGCGTTCGCATCCAATTCCTCGCTGTGCGGAGCCTTCAATTCGAATGCAGTCCGTGCCGTCAAGGCCGTCATTTCGGAGTACCGCAGCGCCGGACTAGCTCCTTCGGACATCACAGTCTATTCCATCGGCAGGAAGATGGCCGATGCGATGAGGCGCCTTGGCTACCCTTCGCCCGAGGACTATTTCAAGCTTTCTGACAAGCCTTCATATGCTCCTGCCGCCGAGCTTGCCCAGAAGGTCATGGACCTCTATCTGGACGGGACATATGACCGTGTGGAGCTGGTTTACAATCATTTCGTTTCCACTTCATCCCAGCCTTCGGTGCGTGAGACCTACCTCCCGCTTTCGCTCCCGGACGGTGAAGGGGAGTGCGACTACATCGTAGAGCCCTCCCGGGAAGAACTTCTCGGACGGCTAATGCCCTTGTCCACGCGCCTGAAAGTTTACACCGTGCTGCTGGACACATCCGCTGCGGAGCATGCCGCCCGTACCGTGGCGATGCAGATTGCAACCGACAATGGCAATGAACTGCTTTCGGACCTCACCCTTGAGTACAATAAAGGCCGCCAGCAGAAGATCACCTCTGAGATACTGGACATAGTAGGCGGAAGCTTGCAGTAAGGCACCTGTTCCGGACTGGGTCCAAAACCCTGTGCAAAAGAATAGGGATCTTATTAGACTATTTCGTCCCTAGTTATTTTGCCGGTGTGCCAAGTTTTTCCCACCGGCACAAGGGCGTTGCTGATTATCAAACAGTTGACTCTGCCGGTGGGAAAATAAAAACCCA
>CADCQP010000083.1 GCA_902803535.1 uncultured Bacteroidia bacterium
GCATTTGCTGCTGAACGCTCCATGAAAGTCTTCGACAGCCTTGAAGAACTAATCGATTCATGCGACGTCGTCCACGCATGCGTTCCCCCGGCATTCCATGAACAGGTCGTCGTGGAAGCCCTCCGAAGGGACAGGGACGTGATAGTGGAAAAGCCTTTCACAGGCTATTTCGGCCAGGGAATCGAAGGATTCAACGGAGACACCTTCGACCGAAGGAAAGGACTTGACGCAGCACTGGGGAGCGTAAGGAGGATGCTGGATGCGGAAGCAGGGAGCAAGGGAAGGATAATGTACGCCGAGAACTGGGTCTATGCCCCTCCGGTACAGAAAGAAAAAGAAGTAATCGAAAAGAGCGGATGCCAGATCCTGTGGATGCACGGGGAGCAGTCCCACTCTGGTTCCCACTCCCCTTCTTACGGCAAATGGCATCTCTCCGGAGGGGGCTCACTCATCGGGAAAGGCTGTCATCCCCTCTCTGCCATGCTCTATCTCAAGCAGGCAGAAGGGATTGCCAGGAACGGTTCCCCGATCAGGCCCGTCTCCGTCTCAGCCAGGGTCCATGCGATCACCAGGATGCCTTCATTCAAGGACGTGGGCTACATCCGGACCACATATGATGACATCGAGGATTTCGCCATAGTGCACATCCTTTTCGAAGACGGCACCATAGCCGATGTATTCGCCAACGAGCTGAGCCTGGGCGGCACCAACAACACCCTAACGGTGAACGCCAACAATCACAGGACCATCTGCAACATGAGCCATAACGACACCATGGAGACCTACACTCCCTCCGCCGGATTCTACAAGGACATCTACGTAGTGGAGAAGACGGAGACCAAGGAGGGCTGGAGCAAGATGGCTCCCGAAGAAGGATGGTTCCTCGGGTACCAGCACGAGCTCAACGCCTTCTACAAGGCCGCAGCCACAGGCTGCCCCATCGACAGCAACAGCACCCTCGCCGCAGACACAGTGTCAGCGATCTACACGGCATATGTCTCAGCGGCTGAAGGAGGACGTGAAATCGAATTGAAAAGACTGTAACATATGCGTTTCCATTCTTACATATTACTGATCCCGGCTCTGCTGGCCGCGGCATCCTGCGCCCCAAAGGCACCGTCCGCAACTGATGAGACTGGCTACAAATGCTACAGCGGCATTTACCCCCACCTCGCCTACTACAATTCACAGGGAGAGTGCGGGACCGGAGCCGTGGTTCCCTGGCAGGGAGACCTCTGGGTGGTAACCTATTCTCCTCATGAGCCTTACGGATCCGACGACAAGCTCTACCAGATCTCCCCTAGTCTCGTGGAAACGACACGCCCAGAGAGCATCGGCGGCACCCACGCCGACCGTATGGTCCACCGCGAGACCAACCAGCTCTTCATCGGGCCATATGCAATCGACTCCGAAAAGAATGTACGGGTCATCCCGCTTGACAAGTACCCCGGGAGGTACACTGGCGTAGCCCGTCACTTGACCGATCCCTCTGGCAGGGTCCTTATAGCCACTATGGAATCCGGCTTCTATGACGTGGACGCCCGCACCCTGGAAGCAACTGAACTGTACGAAGATGGCAACAAAAGGCGTAAGGAGGGCTTCACCGGAGACCTCGTCACCATGTTCCCCGGCTACCATGGCAAGGGCTTTTATTCCGGCCAGGGCGTCGCCGTCTTTTCCAACAACGGAGAAGAGGGAGAACTGGCCCAGATCCAGTTCGACATTCCCTCCGGATCACTCGTTGAATGGGACGGAAAGGACTGGAAGCTGGTACGCAGGAACCAGTTCACCGAAGTGACAGGTCCGGGAGGCATATACGGCAATGACAATCCAGCCACTGACCCGATCTGGTCGCTGGGCTGGGACCACCGTTCCGTCATCCTTGCCGTCCGCGAACCGGATAAGGGATGGAGCTACTACCGCCTCCCAAAGGCGAGTTTCGCATATGACGGGGCTCATGGATGGAACACGGAGTGGCCGCGCATCCGCAATGTGGCTCCCGAAGGGGCTGAGCCGGAGTACCTGATGACAATGCACGGCATGTTCTGGCATTTCCCCGGCACCTTCTCGACCGCCAATTCAGCCGGCATAAAGCCGCGCGGTGCCTACCTGAAGGTCATCGCAGACTTCGCCGAGTGGAACGGCCGCCTGGTCTTCGGCTGCGACGATTCCGCGAAGAGCGAGTTCCTCAACAAGCGCAAGCAGAAGGGCCGCATCGGCGGGCCGGGCCAGTCCAACTCCAACATATGGTTTACTTCATATGACAAGCCCGACCATGTAGGCCCCACCACAGCTGGGGGTTCCCTGTGGCTCAAGGACGACGTCAAGGCCGGCGTCCCTTCGGATCCCTTCCTCTTCAACGGATGGGACAACAGGTGCGCCTGGATCGCCAACAGGAGCGACGTCCCCGCGGTCATCACCTTCGAGGCTGACAGGAAAGGAGACGGGAACTGGACAGAGCTGAAGAAGGTGAAGCTGGAGGCCTCCTCTTCCCTGTTCGTCCCGTTCGAAGCGACTGATGACGCCGTCTGGGTACGCGCGGTAAGCGATACCGGCATAAAGGCCGACCTTACCTTCGTCCTGGCGCAGAAAGAGACCCGCGGCAATGAACCGGATCCCATATTCGCCGGACTCACTTCCGTCAAGCGGGATGCCGATTCACAGGGCTACCTCTACGGCCTTCCCGACCAGCGAAGGGCACTCGGCGTCCTGGCCGAGACCGATGACGGGGAGAAGTACTACGAACTGGACGCCAACATGGATTTCGTAGCAAAGGATGATGCCAAGACCGCGGAATACATCAAGGACAAATTCGAGATCCCGACCGACGTAGTTGACATCGACGACGGATCTATACTCATCGTTGACGCCAAGAAACGCCACTGGAGGCTCCCCCTGGGCAATGACAGGTACAACAAGATGACCGAAGACGGTCTGCTGCGCATATGCCGTGAAGTCGCCACAGAGCGTGACCTGCTCTCGCTTGCCGGTACATTCTACGAGCTCCCGGCGGAAAACGCAGACGGATACGCCAAGGTCCGCCCAGTGGCCTCACACAAATTCGCCGTACATGATTACGCTTCCTACAGGGGGATGCTCATGATGACGGGAATCGACCATGAAGAGGCTAAGGGGAATCCCCACGTGATTTTCTCGGATGACCAGAAGGCAGCTGTGTGGGCAGGAGTGATAGACGACCTCTGGAAGCTTGGGAAACCGACAGGCCACGGCGGCCCGTGGGTTGAAAAGAAAGTCAAGGCCGGAGAAGTGTCCGACCCGTTCCTTATCGGATTTTACGACAAGCGGGAGATGTACCTTTCACACCGCTCGTCCGGTGAAGTCACCTTCACTGTCGAGGTTGATCCTACCGGTGACGGACAGTGGTTCCATTATAACGATTTCACCGTCAAGCCCGGGGACACCGTGGAGCACCGCTTCCCTGACGCTTTCCAGGCCCGCTGGATCAGGCTCAAGACAGACTTCGACACCAAGGCCACCGCATTGTTCGAGTACAGGTAAACACTGAATAACAATTATTTCCAAATATGAAGAAAATCATTCTCACGCTTATATCCATCTTGCTTGCACTGCCAACGTTCGCAGGCGGGATATTCATCGAGGCAGAGAGTTTCAGCCAGAAGGGAGGCTGGTGCGTGGACCAGCAGTTCATGGACCTGATGGGGTCCCCCTACCTGATTGCCCACGGGATGGGAGTGCCGGTGGAGGATGCCGTGACAAGCATCGACATCCCCGAAGCCGGCGTCTGGCACGTCTATGTGAGGACGTTCAACTGGACATCCCCGTGGACACCGGCTGAGGGCCCGGGGGCATTCAAGGTTATGGTCCAGGGCAAGGCATTGAAAACCGTCCTCGGAACGACTGGAGACAGATGGATGTGGCAATATGCCGGCAATGTCAAGCTGAAAGCCGGGATGACATCCATCGCCCTGTCCGACCTCAAGGGCTTCGACGGTCGCTGCGATGCCATATGGCTTACAACCGACCAGGGCAGCGTGCCACCGGAAGAGATTTCCGCACTGGAGGCTTTCCGCCGCAGCACCGGAGCACTTCCCGCCGAACCGTCTGACGGAGGGACATATGACCTCGTAGTGGTCGGCGGAGGCATCGCCGGAATGTGCGCAGCAGTTTCAGCCGCACGCCTCGGATGCAAGGTGGCACTGGTGAATGACAGGCCCATCCCGGGAGGGAACAATTCCAGCGAGATACGCGTCCACCTGGGTGGACATATCGAGATGGAACCCTACCCGCAACTGGGCAAGATGATCAGGGAATTCGGACATTCAACCTTTGGGAATGCGCAGCCTGCAGACAAATACGAAGATGAGAAGAAGATAGCATTCATCGAGGGACAGGAAGGGCTGACCTACTTCCCTTCGTATCGTGCCACTAAAGTGGAAATGTCTGACAGCAAGACAATTGAAGCCGTTATCATAAGGAACATCGAATCCGGGAAGGAACTCCGCCTGAAAGCTCCCCTGTGGAGTGACTGCACCGGAGACGGCAACCTCGGATACATGGCCGGGGCCGACTGGCGCATGGGGCGCGAAGGCCGTGATGAATTCGGGGAGCCACTCGCACCCGAGAAAGGAGACAAGCTGACCATGGGCGCTTCAGTCCAGTGGTATTCAGTGGAATCGGAAGGCAAGAACACGTTCCCGGAATTCTCCTACGGAGTGGAATTCAATGAGGAGAACTGCCAGAAGGTCAAGATGGGCGAATGGACATGGGAGACCGGAATGAACTTCGACCAGATAAAGGATTTCGAACGGATCCGTGACTATGGCCTCCTCGTGGTCTATTCCAACTGGAGTTTCCTCAAGAACCATTTCTCCGGGAAGGCTGACTACGCCGGCCGCAAACTCGGCTGGGTAGCATATGTCTCCGGAAAGAGGGAGTCGCGCAGGCTCATGGGTGACTACATCCTCAAGCAGGACGATGTGGACAAGCAGGTCTTCCATGAAGATGCGTCATTCACCACATCGTGGCATTTCGACCTCCATTTCCCGGACCCGAAGAACACGAAATACTTCCCCGGAAACGAGTTCAAGGCCGAAACGAAGAGCAACCTGATCTATCCATATGCGGTGCCGTACAGGTGCCTTTACTCACGTAACATCGACAACCTGTTCATGGCGGGAAGGAACATCAGCGTAACCCATGTAACCCTTGGTTCGACCCGCCTGATGCGCACCACCGGAATGATGGGAGAAGTCGTGGGCATGGCCGCAAGCATATGCACTGAAAACGGAGTCAAGCCGCGGGACGTGTACCAGCACTACCTTCCCCAGCTGCGTGAACTGATGAAAAAAGGTACCGCCCGCACCGACATCGAACTTCCAGACAACCAGCATTTCAATGAAGGCGGTTACCTGAAGAAGCCCAAATACATTCTAGACAATACAAAATAATATCCATATGAAACATTTCTTCACAATTGCAGCTGTCGCTGCTGCAGGGCTCCTGTCACTGTCCTGCGCGAAGTCTGACTTTACCGTAAGCGAAAACCAGCCATATGCGTTCAGGGGCGATTACCGGAACTTCATGCTTACCGGTGAGTTCTGCGCCGATTCCGGAGCCGTAGCTACGATTGCTTTCCATGACGACGGAACCGGCAGCGGTTACAAGGTCCTCCTTCACGGAGGCCCTATCGACGGCACCATAAAGAGCGGTTCCCTGCTCCATGTAAGGAATCTCTACCGCGCCCTCGAGGATGAAGCAACCTGGACTCCGATGGAAATTGCAGTAATGGGCAAGAACATATCCGTCAAAATCAATGGACAGGATGTAGTCTGCTATACGGAACCCGACCAGCCCTGGAGGCTCCCGCAATATGCCAAGATGCTGCTCGGGCATGGTTCGGTGAGCATTTCGGCTGAAAAAGGAAATGTCAGTTTCCGTGGCATGAAGCTCTCGAAACTCGCCCAGGATGCAGTAAATCCCTGCGATACCCTTCCCCCGCTTGACGAAAACACGGACAGGGCCATACGCCTTCAGCAAGAGGATTTTCCCGTTATCGACTGGCACGTCCACCTCAAAGGCGGCCTTACCGCTGAGATGGCCCACGCGATGTCGATGAACTATGGAATCAACTATGGGGTGGCGCCCAATGCCGGTGCCGGCGGAGTAGGAAGTATGCTTGCAAATGATGAAGAAGTCTATTCCTATTACAATGAAGTCAAGGATATGCCCTTCCTCCGCGGGGTACAGGGCGAAGGACGCAAATGGACAGCCGATTTCTCCCCCGAGGCTCTCGGCACCTTCGACTACCTCTTCACGGATGCCATGACCATCGTTGACAACAAAGGCAGGCTCAGCCGCATCTATCGCCCGGAAGAGGTCCACAGGGAAGGAATGACAGACCAGAAATACATGGACATGCTCGTGGACCAGACTGTGAAGATCCTTACCAACGAGCCCGCCGACATATTCGCCAACGCGTTCTTCCTGCCGGCATTCCTTCAGCCGAAATTCGACGAGATGTGGACCCCGGAGAGGGTTGCCAAAGTCCTGGATATCCTCCAGGCCAATGGAATAGCCCTGGAAATCAGCGCCCGCTACGACATTCCCAATGAGCAGATAGTCCGTGAGGCAAAGCGCCGCGGCATCAAGTTCACATTCGGCACCAACAATGCCGATGCGGATTTCGGAAGACTTGAATACAGCATCGACATGGCCCGCAAATGCGGCCTGACGGCTGCTGACATGTGGTTCCCGAACATGAGCACCCGTGCCTCCCGCCCGACCGTAATCTATAACAAATTCGGGGATTCCGGAAAGACCGTCCTCTTCAACGGCAAGGACCTGACAGGCTGGGTCGCAGTCACCGCCTCCGAAAGCGAAGAGCCGGTGTTCAAGGTTGAAGACGGATGCATCATGGTTTCCGGGAAGCCAAACGGCTATCTCAGGACCGCACGCCAGTATGGAGACTATACCCTCCACGTGGAGTGGCGCTGGATAGGCAAAGGTACCAACAGCGGTATCTTCCAGAGGGTACAGGCAGGCGACAAGGTCTGGCCGAGTGCATATGAATGCCAGCTCCATGCCGGTGACGCCGGTGATGTGGTGTCCCTGGGCGGAGCCCGGATCGCGGAAATCCCGTATGATCCTAATGTCAAGTTCCCGAAGAAGGTCAGGAACCATCACGGCGCAGCAATCGAGCTTCCCGAAGGAGAGTGGAACAGGGCTGAAATCATATGCAAGGGCAACAAGATGATGATCTACATCAACGGAAGCTATGAGAACCTGGTAACCACCGAAGCCACCTCAGGCTACATCGCTCTCCAGAGTGAAGGCGGTCCCCTGGCCTTCCGCAACGTGTACATAGAGCAGTAGAACTTCATGATTTTCAAGCGTTTAATCAGCACGACACTTTCCGGCGTCTGCGCAGTATTGCTTTGCGGTACGGTCTCCGGCCAGGCCATCGTCCATGACAATGGCAGCTACAGGGCAGTGCAGACATTCCCCTGCCCGTATGCCAACCAGGGTGTTGCAGTGGATGATGAATGCTTCTACGGAATCAGCAACGCCAGGATAACGAAGTACTCCAAAAGCGGGGATTCCCTCGCGACCTGGAAGGAAACAGATCCGGAGCTGATCAGGCATTTCGACGGAGGAATCGTCGTGGACGGACTTCTGTACTGCTCCCACTCCAATTTCCCAGAGGTTCCGATGGCCAGTTCCATCGAGGTCTTCGACCCGGTAAGGATGGAACATGTCAAGACCATAAGCCTAGGTATCGAATACGGTTCCTGCACATGGGTGGTCCCCGGTGACGGGTGCTGGTACGTCTGTTTCGCCCATTATGACAACAACGGCGAGAAAGCGGCCGGCGAAGTGATCAGGGATGCTTCATGGACCCAGATCGTCCAGTATGACCTTGAATGGCATAGGCTTCAAGGCTGGATCCTGCCGAAAAAGCTCATTGAGGAGATCCGGCCGATGAGCCTGTCCGGAGGACTATTCATTGACGGGAAGTTCTATTGTACGGGACATGACGCCCGGAAACTCTATGTCCTCGAATTCCCGCCATACGGGATGAGGCTCCGCTGGACCGGAACCATGGACATCCCATTCAACGGGCAGGGCATTGCGATTGACAGTGAAGGCTTCCTGTGGGGGATCGACAGGAAGAACAAACTGGTTATCAAAGCATCACCCAGATGATTTTACTTTTCTTGATAACAATTGTCTAATATATTATTGTTACATTCTTATCACATATGACTTTCAACAGACTTATCACTGCAGCCATGCTCGCTGCAATGGTTACTGTCAGCCTTAACGCTGATGCTGCAGTAAAGAAAAAAACGGCGAAAAAACCTGACATTTATCACAAGGACTGGATTGATTTCAACAAGAACGGGATCAAGGACATCTACGAAGATCCTACCCAGCCCATAGATGCAAGGGTTGAGAACCTCCTGAGCCAGATGAACGTCGCAGAGAAGAGCTGCCAGCTCACAACCCTGTACGGTTCCGGGCGTGTCCTGCGCGATTCCCTTCCCACACCGCAATGGAAAGACCGCATATGGAAAGACGGTATCGCGAACATCGACGAGCAACTTAACGGCGTGGGCAGAGGAGCCCGTAACTACCCTCACCTGATCTATCCTTTCAGCAACCACGTCGAGGCTCTCAACACCATACAGCGCTGGTTCATCGAGGAGACCCGCCTGGGAATCCCGGTGGAATTCACAAATGAGGGAATCCACGGCCTGAACCACACCAAGGCCACTCCCCTTCCGGCACCGATCGGCATCGGAAGCACCTGGGACAGGGCCATAGTCCACAAAGCCGGTGAGATCGCCGGAGAAGAGGCTCTCCTGCTCGGTTACCAGAGTGTTTACGCTCCCATCCTTGACCCGGCCAGGGATCCCAGGTGGGGACGCACTGTTGAGACCTATGGCGAGGATCCTTACCTCATCGCACAGCTCGGCATACAGATGGCTGATGGCATCCAGCGTCCTGGCGTTACTGCTGGCCTCAAGCATTTCGCAGCCTACAGCGTGCCCAAGGGAGGACGTGACGGAAGTGCCCGTACGGACCCGCACATCACCCCGAGGGAACTGCATGAGATCTTCCTCTATCCTTTCGAGAAGGTCATCAAGGCGACCCATCCCCTCGAGGTGATGAGCAGCTACAATGACTGGAACGGTGATCCGGTGAGCGCATCTCCCTATTTCCTTACCGAGCTTCTCCGCAAGACATATGGCTTCGACGGATATGTAGTCAGCGACAGCCAGGCAGTGGAGTATGTCTATAGCAAGCATCAGGTGGCAGACAGCCGCGAGGAGGCCGTGCGCATGGTCCTCGAAGCCGGTCTGAATGTCCGAACCAATTTCGAACAGCCTGAGACCTTTATCCTCCCGATCAGGAAACTTATTGAAGAGGGCAGGATTTCCATGGATTTGGTGGATCAGAGGGTACGCGAAGTACTGAAAGTCAAGTTCCTCCTTGGTCTCTTTGACAATCCGTTCCCCGGGAACGGTGCCGAGGCTGATGCAAAGGCCGGTATCGAACATCATGAGGACTTCGCCCTGGACATCTGCAAGCGTTCACTAGTCCTCCTCAAGAATGCGGGCAACCTGCTCCCGTTGGACAAGAACAACCTCAAGAAGATCCTGGTGACCGGTCCGCTTGCTGATGAGGAAAGCTACATGACCAGCCGCTATGGTCCAAACGGTATCCCGGGCACAACCGTCCTCAAGGGTATCCAGGACCATGTCGGTTCTTCCGTACAGGTCGTTTACGAGAAAGGATGCAATGCTGCAGATCCCAAGTGGCCTGAAAGCGAGATAATCCCCTATCCTATGACTGATGATGAGAAGTCAATGATGCAGAAAGCTGTCGATGCAGCTTCGGACGTTGATGTGATCATTGCCGTCGTCGGAGAGACTGAGAGGATGGTCGGCGAGAGCCTTTCCAGGACTTCCCTGGATCTTCCCGGACGCCAGAGGGACCTTCTCATGGCACTTCACGCTACCGGAAAGCCTGTCGTCATGGTCATGATCAACGGCCAGCCCCTCACCATCAACTGGGAGAATGTCTATCTCCCCGCGATCCTTGAGGCCTGGTTCCCGAATGTTAAAGCTGGACAGGCAGTGGCCGAGACCCTCTTCGGTGACTACAACCCGGGAGGACACCTGACCATCACCTTCCCCCGCAGCATAGGACAGATCGAATACAACTTCCCCTACAAGAAGGGCTCGCACGGTGCCCAGCCCCTTACCGGTCCCAACGGCGGCGGCAGGAGCCGTGTTGTCGGTGCCCTCTATCCCTTCGGCTATGGTCTGAGCTACACGACCTTCGATTACAGCGGGCTGGCGATTGCGAAGCAGGCTGACGGTGGAGTCAAGGTCTCCTGCACTGTTACGAACTCCGGTTCGCGCAAGGGTGACGAAGTGGTCCAGCTCTACATCCGTGACGAGTACAGCAGCGTTGTGACATATGACTCCGTCCTCCGCGGATTCGAGAGGATAACCCTGGAGCCCGGCGAGAGCAAGAGAGTGGAGTTCACCCTGGCCAAGGATGACCTCCGCATCATGGACAAGGATATGAAGTGGACCGTGGAGCCCGGCACCTTCGAGGTCCGCGTCGGTTCCAGTTCTCAGGACATCCGCCTGAAAGACAAACTCACTATCGACTGATGGAAAAATATGTAAGAGCCCTGCTTCTCGCCCTTGCCATGCTCCCGCTGACAATGCGGGCCTCAGATTTCGACGTTCACCGGTACGGGGCCAAGGGAGATGGGGTCAAGATTGACACCAAGGCCATCCAGAAAGCCATCGATGCCTGTAACCAGGCAGGAGGAGGAAGGGTCGTCCTTTCAGACGGGACATTCCTGACCGGAGCGATCCAGCTCAAGAGCGGAGTCGAACTGCACATCGATGCGACAGCACGCCTCCTCGCCTCCCCAGACATAAAGGATTTCCCGAACTGGCCCGAAGTCAAGCATTTCATCAATGAGAACCTGCCCCGCAAGAACCGGAATGCCTGCGTGATCTTTGCTGACGAGGCTGAGAACATTGCCATTACCGGCCGTGGTGTCATCGACGGGAACGGCACTTACCATGTCCGCAAACTGGACCAGCCGAAATCCAACAGGTGGGCATATGAAAGGATCTACGGTCTGGAGGAATCCCTCCCCCGGGTGGTTTTCCTGGCAGGATGCAAAAACGTCCTCCTGGAGGACGTTACGATGGTGAACCAGCCTGCCGGATGGGGCTACTGGGTGCACGACTGCGACAGGGTCACAATAAGGGGCCTGAAGATATTCAACGACAAGACCTATCCCAACAACGACGGCATACACCTCAACTGCAGCCGTGACGTGACTGTCTCCGACTGCCAGATCGAATGCGGAGACGACTGCATAGTTCTCAGGGCCAACAGCCGCTCACTCAAGGAGGACAAGGTCATGGAGAGGGCCACTATAACCAACTGCATCCTCAGCAGTAACGCCTGCGCAGTGAGAGTTGCATGGACGAATGACGGGATCATCCGGAACTGCACCCTGTCCAATCTGGAAATATATGACACGAACTTGGGCATATCCATTCATATGCCATATCGTGAAGGGACAAACGACTTCGGGCGCGAAGCGACTCACATAGAGAACCTGAACTTCTCGGATATAAGGATGGACGGCATTTACGGTTATCCGGTGTACGCAGTCATGGACGATGAGCGGAAGGTGATGATCGATGCTGTCCAGGACATTACATTCACCAACGTCTCCGCAACTTCCAATCATTATCCATATTTTTACGGAAGAGAAGAAACTCCCTTCCGGAGGATAACCTTCTCAGACTGTACTTTTGTCAAGACAGGAGACAGGCAACCGCCTGTCCCTGGAAGATACATTTCCGACTTCATCTATGACAACTGCCGCTTCAGCCAGATTCCTGCCGAAAACTGAATATACAGACATAACTTAAACGCATATGAACACCAAAACTATCAAATCAATGAAGTATATGCTCCTCTCCGCATGCCTGGTGGCTGCGGGACTAATGATTGCGCCCTCAGCCCCCGCACAGGACAATCCCCAGAACAGGCCACGGGAAATGCCGCAGCATCACAAGATCCTCAGGGATTTGCGCTACGGGCAGAAACGCGCCGACATCCCGGCCGATGATCCTGACCAGGACAGGATCATGGACATCCATATCCCCTCAGCCGCAAAGCCGGCCAAAGGCTACCCCGTCGTGCTCTTCGTGCATGGCGGCGGCTTCTCACACAACACCAAAGCCTATTATCCAGGGAACGCAGGCTTCTTCGACAAGATCGTCGATAGGGGATATGCGATTGTTTCAATCAACTATTGCCTGACGCTGAAAAACAAGCCGATGACCGGCGGAGGCGGAGGCACCGGAAAGGGTTTCCCTGCTGACGGGAAATATCCAGAAGGCTTCCAGAATGCCATCGATGACGCGGTTACTGATGCTGTCGTGGCTCTGAAATGGATCTGGAAAGAAGGGAAGAAATACGGACTCGACCGCAACAAGGTGGTTATCAGCGGAGGGTCCGCAGGTGCTATCACAAGCCTCTATACCGCCTTCACCAGTGCGCCCAAGAAGCCGAAGCTGAGAGGTGTGATCAACCTCTGGGGAGCAATCGCCAGCCCGACCCTGATCCAGAATCCGGACATTCCGGTGCTCACCTTCCACGGAGACCAGGATGATCTGGTCAGCGTAGAGTACGGGAAAGGGATCCAGAAAAGGCTTGAGGAAATCGGCAGCAAAGACTCCCGCCTCTTCCTGATGGAAGGCCGAGGCCATGCCCAGTACCGCTACGTCGGAGAAGAACGCATGGATGATGTCCTCCCGTTCCTGGACAAGGTTTTCGCCAGATGATAAGTACAATTATTTCGGACCGCCTAAATGGTCTTCTGGGGCTCTCAGTGGCACTTCACTGCACCCGACCTGACTTTTAAAAACCATCATTGGAGCACCAAATGGCCCTGCAGACTGCTGCAGGGCCTATTTTCTGGTCCATGATTATCCTTTTAGTATAGAATCAAGCACTGACAATTCCAGATTCAAAGTCTTTGCAAGCATCAATACAGAGGGAGCCTCCTTTTTACGGTACATTTCAATAGCTATATTTATTTTCTCATCGACAGAGGTAGCTGACAGCCCTTTGCCGAAATGGGGCCTAGCCATGTGCTGAACTTTTTTTCGCAAGTCTTGTTGGGAAAGATCGGTTATTGCCTGGGAATAAACCCGCTTATTGATTTCAATCGTTTTGTCTTTCTTTTGGTACATGAAAGCAATATAGGCTTTTACGGTGCCAAATAATCCCCTGACGGTATCTACGTCAATATAGCTCGCCGGTGCAATCAAGCCATTTTGATAATATCGCCATTCACTGACAAGATGGTTATGCGTATGGAACAGTTCACGTTGTTTCCTGAAAGAAAGCATCCCTATTTTCGGAAGATCATCATACCATCCGCTGAAATCAGTAAAATAAATATTTCCAGGCCCCCATCTATATTCTGTCGGCAAGTTGCTGAATCCAGCCTCAATCGGGTTTCGCAGAACATACATGAATTTATTCTTGACTTCAGTATCATCCTCTAAAGGATCCGCTGTAATATCCAAGGGTACGGAATGACTCAGATCCTTTGCTAGATATTTCCTCAATCTCGTCTTTAAAGTATCCTTGAACCTCAAACTGTTTTGGAAATCACCTGCTGCGATTAAATGAAAATGAGTTCCCATTACCGTCTCACACAACACTCTGACGTCATACAAATGCGCCGCTATCGCAAAAAGGTTCAATGTAAATATGAATGATTCAGGTTTGCGGAAAAGGACAGTTTTTGTGACAGCGCCGTTCGAATAGATGTGATAATAACTCATGGCTCGATTGATTTGTTCCGTATAGCACAAATATATGATGCTAATCCCTCCAGGAGCCAAAGAAAAATAAATATCTATACACATATGTTTTTTACGGACCGCCTGAACGGGCTTCTGAGGGCCTCAGTGGCACATCACTGCACCCGACCAGGCTTTTGAAAACCATGATTGGAGCACCAATATGCCCTGCAACAACCTGCAGGGCATATTACCCGGTCCATAAAACTGCAAATCGAAAAGCAGGCACTACCGCGAAGTTAAGGAGCCAAGAAACGAGCTACGGCATCCAGCCACCTGCCGGGCGCGAGAAGACATTTTTGAGCGTGACCCGGGATGTCTGACGGCGTGAGAGTTCATGCGACCAGGGCACGCGGCCGGAGCGGTCTGCTCCCGGACCGGTGCATCTGTATTCATAGTAACGCGCTGTCTTCTCACGCGCAGGATCATTCCAGTTGTTCCACCCGGCCGGGGCTATGGAGGCATCCATCACGCATTCCTTCCACAAGACATATGCATGATTCCGCCACGGCCTCCCAAGCCACTGGTCCTTAAGTCCTTCCGCTGTCGTAACAAGACAGCGGTCGAATATGTAGCCATATGGGTGATTCTCCGGGGTTGACGCCGCGGTGAAGTAGCCTTTCAGGATCAGATGGACGTGGCACTTCTCGAACCACACCGTAGCCGGGCCGAACATGAAATCCACCGCCCCTTCGATGTAGCAGTCCTCAAAATATTCACGCCCATCGGCATTGCCGGTGAACAGGGTATCCTGGAAGCCTTTGATGCTGCAGTTGCGGAACACTACCCTGTCCCCTTCGATGTGGAGCGCGACGGCCTGCCCGACATTGGCGCCATTCATATGATCTTCATTCCACTTCGGATTGTGGAAGGTCATCGCATCGTTGATGATGGTGAAATTCTCGCATATGAAATCCGGGGCATCGACTTTCATCGTCCATGAATAGAATGTACCGATGGTGCCTCCCCTGCCCAGCTCACTAGGCAAATTCGCATGGTCATGCCATATGATTACGGTTCCGTCGCGGTCCTCCCCGATGAGGCTGACCTCTGTCTTGTACGCCGGGATCAGGAGCTTCTCTTCGTAAACTCCCTTCTTCACATACACCCAGGCACGCCCTTCCGGCTTGTAGTCACGGAGAGAGAATATGGCCTGCTGGATCGTAGTGAAATCCCCGCTTCCGTCCTTCGCCACGATCACCGCCCCCTCCGGAACGGGAGCGGACGCAAAGGCGGCAACAGCGCCGGCAAAAAGGAAGCACGTAAAAATGACAAGGCGACGGAATCCAATCATATGCAATCTGTTCGGGAAATGTTATCTGGGACTTGCAGGCATCGGGACGAATGTCAGCTCCTCTTCATCGACCATCCTCACGGACGCACCGCGGGAGGACTTCCAGACATCATCGTACACCTGTTTCGGCACCTCTGAGATGAACTGGTCATATGAATAAGACTCGCCGGCGACCGAGTGGATACGCTCGGCAATCAGGTACCGGCTCCATACGCCAAATGTCTTGCGGTTGTCGATCATGGTTCCCTGGAAATCCGCACGGTAGATATCATTCTTGCATTCGTACTCCCCTATTCCTGCATTCCCGGTTGCGTAGCCGCCAGCGGCGAGGATTGCAGCTTTGAACGAATCCCATGGAGTACCGGTGTTGCCAACGGAGAGGTTGCGGCTGAAGCCCCGGGCCTGTTCAGCCTGAACAGTCCAGGAGCTGAAATTGTAACTAGGATACTCATCCGAGAGCCTTCCGATTCCATGGCCTCCCAATTCATGGAGCACCAGATTGGAATAATCTCCACGGCAATAACCAGCCTCTTTAACGTCCCCGTCCCAATTTCCGCTCCATGCGAGACTGCGCGGAGCTGTCCAGGAGCTGTTCAGGGCTACACTGGCATAACATAGGACAGGAGCATCCCAATAACATATGGCTCCGTAAGTTGATTCATTGCACAGCACGATCCCGAATGTCCGGGAAGCTTCATATCCCGGAGTGTGTGACGCAAAGAAGTTATATGCAGTACTCCTCCCTGTGGAGGAGGCCATGGTAGAATAACTCGTACCGCTTTCCCAACCGGTGTCAAAATAAGTATCCTTCTTGGTATTGCCTATATCAGCGCCTCTTTGATTTGAGATGGCAGGGATGAAATAGACGTTGAAATAATTCTTGTAAGTCTTGAAGGGTTCCACTTTGAAGAGCTCGTCGACAGCATATTTGGCCCTGGCATAGAACGTCCCTTCAGGCTTCATGTCATAGACCGTAAATCCATCGCCCGTGATCACAAGATTGAGCGGAGCTGCCTTGGCAGAAGACATATAAGTAATTACATTCCCCGTCTCATAATGCTCGAAATCAATTGTTTCCATCCAATCTGACGGCGCAGTTTCGGGACCGGCTATGGTTGTCATCTCACCTGGTCCGAGAGCAGTGACGGCAGAATTGCGATAGAACACTTTGCGGTCTCCGCCAGTGTAGCGCAGATGCAGGATCCCGTCATCGGGAAGCACTCCGTAGCAGTAAGAAGTCTTTGAAGCCGAATCATAGACATAGGAAGAGGCAGCAGACGACGGATCGAAACTCATGTCCAGCAGAGAGAGAAGGGACGTATAGTTTTCCTTCATATTCTCGACATAGCAGGCACCGGCAGCACCTGAGATCTTCACGAGGGAGACGGGGCGCTGGCTGAGATTCATTGTAATCGTTATCGTCTTCCCGGACTTGGTGTAAGATCCTGACTTAGTGTAAACTACATCCCCATTAAGTGATCCGGCGAAGGTCCCGCTTTTAAGCGAAAGATTAGCGGACGAGGCATGGAGCCCTGCAACCGAGCCAGAATCCTTGAATCCTACCCGGCTGGAGCCAGCCACGTCATACAGATAAAAAACAGAATTATCTGCGCTGTACTCAAGCTTATAGACATTGTCAGCATCGCCATCCACGCAAATGTAGATGACGTCTCCTCCCTGCCATGCACCTGATGTAGTAAGCTTGGTCCCTGGCTCGGAAACGGCATCGATCACAAATTCATAGGCGGAGATGTCGAAGTCTCCGGACTCCGCTTCTTCCGTAACTGAAACGTCTTCACGCAAATGAAACTCTTCCTTGGCGCATCCGACGATAAGCACGAGGGAAAGCAGTATGAAACAGATTCTTTTCATTGATTTTAGAAAAAAGGCGGGAACCCTATGCAAACGGATTCCCGCCTGAAAGATGTAATCAGAACGAAATGACTATTTCTCTACGTAAGCGGCAGCGGTAATACCTTCAGGAGCAACTGAAGACGCCGCCTTTTTCAGTACGATATTACCCTGGTAAACAGCTGCATACGCAGCGCCGCCTTCAGTTATATGCGTTTTAGCCCAACAACTCTTAGGTGAACGGATCAGATTTCCTCCTGAATTAGAATTGGCAGCCAGACGAGTCACTAAAAGACCTTTTATTCTAAAACTTGTATATACATGGTCCAATTGAAGTTCATTAAATGTCACTGTAGTCGTATTTCCAGACACAGAAACTACTCCCTTGTACCATGCATTTCCACCGTGGGCATAACCAAGTTCATAATTATTCGTAGAATTAGCCTGAACAAGTTCAGTAACAATGGCGCCAAACTGACCATCGAAAAGACCGCCAGAAATAACCTGGGGAGCGGTATTGAAATGTAACCAGAGTGAAGCATACTCATTGTCATAGTTGCACTCAGCACGGGCTCCCATAGTAAGATTCTTATACAAACCTGTAACAGTTATGTTATTTGAGAGAGATGATTTATTAAAAGTAGCTGCCGTAGATGTAGTAATTGATGTCGGAAGGAACTGATCCGCATCAGTATTGACAGAATATGTCAACGAAAGAGCGGTAGATGCAATATTGGATGTAGGAGCCGTCCACGCATCATCATAATAATCACCAGCCTTCTTTGCAGTATTAGAAGCGCTTCCATATACTGCAGTTCCGGAAGTCTCCGCAGCCTTATAGAATTCACCGCCGGTCTGGGCCTCGCGATGATATCCCGAGCCCATGGTAAGGGTCCAGTCTCCTGCGAAGTCCTTGGCCTCAATCTGGGTGTAGCTGTAATTGTACTTGTACCCGTAGATGTCGAAGGTTACTGTGTTCTGGCGGGGAGAACCACTGGTATTCTCAGCAGCAGCAACTGTGATAGAGCTCTCAGTCGCAGTAACGTCGAGCCAGTCGCTGGCAACGGTCTTATCGATGGTAACGCCTGTCAGGCAAGAAGCCGGGAGGTTGAACACCTGGTTGTACTCGGCATCATCCATGATGTGAGATCCGGAAAGGGCGAATTTCGGGCTGGTACGGGTAACAGTGTAAGCATTGCCACCTTCGATGGTCAGAGGAGAAGATGCACCGGCGACCCTCCAGACAAAACGTTCTTCTGATGTCTTGGTCGGCTGGCACTGGATAATTGCGCTCTGCAGATTCACCGGCGGCACGGAGAAATATACTGTCACGACATGGTTATCAACCGCAAAAACATCATCGGCTGAAAACATGCTGATATCATCCACAGTATTACCTGCATTTTTGTAGATAGAATTGGTAACAGTGCCCTTGTTCTCACCTGCAACCACGATATTTGTCTGGTTATTAAGAGTCTTGGCTCCTGTTGCACCGCTGGAAAGATACCACTTGCAGACACTTTTCACATCTGTAGCAGTTTCTGGAAGGCTGAGTTTGAACTCAATTATGGAAGTCTTGGTTTCGAACTCAAGGCTAACACCTGATTCAGAATAAGTTCCCTCAGCATACATAAGGGTGTTGTCTACCGCATTTTCAAGAGTACCAGCCTGATACACAAGA
>CADCQP010000084.1 GCA_902803535.1 uncultured Bacteroidia bacterium
CATGCTCTCCACCTGAAGCCGGCGCCGGAACACATCATTGTCCCTGTCCTCATTGTTCGAATCCCAGAAGATAGAGCTCGTAAGCGGTTGGGTAGCATTGGCTTCACGTCCCCAGAGAACCATCTTCTCAAGAATGTCCATCCCGCGCATGACATCCGCGCTTTTCGGATTGTAAGGAGGCTCGTTCCACAGGTCCCAGTAAACGATCCGCTTGTCGTTCCTGAAATGGCTGATGACTGTCATCAGCATTTCTTTTGCGACAGGCTCCATTTCCGCGTCTTTCGCCGGGTCACGGAGCACGGATGAAATGGTCAGGACGGGGGAGACTGTAATCCCGTTATCGTCCGCTGCATCGAGGAGTTTCTCCAGGAATTTTATGATGTCTTCGGCTGTTTTCCCTCCGGCCCATGCGCGTACGCTGTTGAAGCCCAGTTCCTTAAGCTTTTCCATGACCGCACGGTCGCCAAGGGCGGGATTCGTCATGTAATAGCCGTTCACTCCTTTGAGGACGCCGACTTCCTTTTCCCATTTCTGGGCGCGCTTGACAGACCACTGGTCACGTGCTGCGAGGCTGAACGTAACGGATAGGATACACAAAACGAGAAGAAGGACTTTCTTCATAATAAAAAATTGGAAATTAGTGGATTATGGGTAGTGGGACCTGGCAGATTCGAACTGCCGACCTCATGCGTGTGAAGCATGCGCTCTGAACCGGCTGAGCTAAGATCCCATATGGAACCGGTTTCCCGGTTCCGGGGTACAAAGATATACAAATTTTGTCTATCTCCAAAGAACTACCTTTCCTGCTCGATGGCGGCCTGCGCGGCGGCGAGGCGTGCTATCGGGACGCGGAATGGTGAGCAGGAGACATAGTCGATTCCAATCTTGTTGAAGAACTTGATGGAGTCCGGATCACCGCCGTGTTCTCCGCACACTCCGCACTTGAGGTCGGGCCTGCGGGAACGTCCGGACTGGATACCGTATTCCACGAGCTTGCCGACGCCCTTGGTGTCGATAGTCTGGAACGGATCGGCATCGAGGAGCTTCTGGCCGAGGTAGTCACCCATGAAGGTACCGACATCGTCGCGGGAGAAGCCGAATGTCATCTGGGTCATGTCGTTGGTACCGCATGAGAAGAATTCGGCGGCGCGTGCCATCCTGTCTCCGGTGAGCGCGGCGCGCGGGATCTCGATCATGGTTCCGAAGTGATAGGCGATATTGATTGCGAAGCGTCCTTCGACTTCAGCCTTGACCCTGTCGCACATGGCTTTCTGGAAGCTCAGCTCACGGGCGGAAATGGTGACCGGGATCATGATCTCCGGGCAGGGATGGAATCCGGCCTCGAGCAGCTCGGCGGATGCCTCGAAGATGGCCTTGTACTCGGTGCGGGCGATGAGCGGGAAGGACACATGGAGACGGACGCCCCTGTGACCCATCATCGGGTTCACCTCGTGGAGGGCTTCACCCCTCTTCTCGATCTCGGCTACGCTGACACCAAGGCTTCTTGCGAGAGCCTTCTTCTTCTCTTCTGTCTTGGGTACGAACTCGTGGAGGGGCGGATCCAGCAGACGGAATACGACCGGCTTCCCATCCATGATCTTCAGCGTGCTCTTGACAGCTGCTTTCATGTAAGGCTCAAGTGCTTCCAGTGCGGTCTCCCTCTCCTTGTCGGTGGTGCAGAAGATCATCTCGCGGAGTTTCTGCAGCGGACGCTCGGAGTTCTTTCCGTAGAACATATGCTCGATCCTGAAAAGGCCTATACCTTCGGCTCCGAAGGAGAGTGCCCTTGCGGCGTCTTCGGGAGTGTCGGCATTGGTGCGGACACCGAGCTTGCGGTATTTGTCAACCATGGACATGAAGTCCCTGAAGAGGGGATTCTCGGTTGCATCCATGGTCTCTATCTTCTCGCCGTAAATAAGGCCCCTGGTACCGTTGAGGCTCAGCCAGTCGCCCTCTTTGTAAACCTTGGGATTCTTTCCGAAGGTAACTGTCCTGCCTTCGAGGTCAACATGCATGTCCTCGCATCCCACGATGCAGCATTTGCCCCATCCGCGGGCGACAAGGGCTGCGTGGGAGGTCATTCCTCCGCGTTCAGTGAGGATACCGGCGGAAGCCCTCATTCCTTCGATGTCTTCCGGAGAGGTCTCCTCACGGATAAGGATTGCGTTGTGGCCTTCTTTCTGAGCCTGCATTGCGCTTTCCGAGGTGAAGACGATCCTTCCTACAGCTCCGCCCGGTGAAGCGGGAAGTCCCTGAGCCAGGGGCTTTGACCTCTTTTCGGAGGCCGGGTCGAGGATAGGATGGAGGATTTCGTCCAACTGGCTGGGAGACACCCTCATGACTGCGGTCTTCTCGTCAATCATGCCTTCCTCTACCATGTCGTGTGCCATCTGGAGGGCGGCCAGGCCGGTCCTCTTTCCGACGCGGCACTGAAGCATCCAGAGCTTTCCTTCCTGGATCGTGAACTCGATGTCCTGCATGTCGTGGTAGTGGGCCTCGAGCCTCCTGCGGATCTCATCAAGCTCTTTATAGACTTCAGGCATTGCTGTTTCGAGCGACGGAAGATTCTTGTTCTTGTCGTTCTTGGTAGCCTCGTTCAGCGGGTTGGGGGTGCGGATTCCTGCAACGACGTCCTCACCCTGGGCGTTGATGAGCCATTCACCGTAGAAGTGGTTGTCTCCGTTTGCAGGGTTGCGGGAGAAGGC
>CADCQP010000085.1 GCA_902803535.1 uncultured Bacteroidia bacterium
CGTGGCTCTTGATGGAGATGCCCTTTTCCTTCTCAAGGTCCATATCGTCCAGCACCTGATTCTCCATATCGCGGGCGGACAGGGTGCTGGTCAGTTCGAGGAGCCGGTCGGCCAGGGTGCTCTTGCCGTGGTCGATATGCGCTATTATGCAGAAATTGCGTATTCGGTTCATTTCCATATTGGATACAAAGATAATTATTTTTAGTATCTTTGTAAACTTACATAGAAATCAACTTTTTATTATGGCTAATACTCAAGAATTAAGCAGAATCGCCTCCCAGGTGCGCAGGGATATTGTCCGTATGGTCTGCGCGGCCAAATCCGGCCATCCGGGCGGCTCGCTGGGCATCACCGATGTGATGACAGCCCTTTATTTCAATGAAATGAAACACGATCCCGCCACCTGGACTCGCAGCGCCAAGGGACAGGACGCTTTCATCATTTCCGCAGGACACCTCGCCCCGGTTTATTATTCAGTGCTTGCCCGCGCTGGCTATTTCCCCGTGAGCGAGCTGGGTACCCTCCGCAAGTTCGGCACCCGCCTGCAGGGACATCCTTGCATCACCGACGCTCTTCCCGGTGTGTTCCAGAGTTCCGGCTCCCTTGGTCAGGGCCTTTCCTGCGCCGCCGGCATCGCCCTCGGCAAGAAGCTGGACGGCGAGAGCGAGCGCGTCTATTGCCTCCTTGGCGACGGCGAGAGCGAGGAAGGACAGATTTGGGAAGCCGGTATGTGGGCTGCCCACCACAAGCTTGACAACCTCATCGCCTTCACCGACTGGAACGGCCAGCAGATTGACGGCCGCGTAGAAGATGTAGGCGGACTGGGTGACCTCAAGGCCAAGTGGGATGCATTCGGCTGGAAGACCATCGTAACTGACGGACACGACTTTGACGCCATCCTCGCCGCATTCGAAGAGGCCGGCAAGAGCGAAGGCAAACCGGTCATGATCCTCTTCCGCAGTGAAATGGGCCACGGTGTGGACTTCATGGCCGGAACCCACAAATGGCATGGCAAGGCTCCCAACCAGGAGCAGGTAGAAGAGGCTATGAAGCAGCTTGATGAAGCTTTGGGTGACTTTTAAAGATTGACTATCATGAAAAAATACACAGATACAGGCAAAATCGACACCCGCAGCGGCTTTGGAGCTGGACTCCTTGAAGCGGGTAAGCAGGATTCGCGCGTAGTAGCCCTCACCGCCGACCTCCAGGGCTCGGTCAAGATGGGCGACTTCGCCGCGGCATTCCCCGACAGGTACTTCGAGTGCGGTATCGGCGAAGCCAACATGGTGGGAGTCGCCGCCGGAATGGCACTCGCCGGAAAGATCCCCTTCGCCGGTTCATTCGCCGAATTCATCACCGGACGCGTCTATGACCAGATCCGCCAGGAAGTGTCCTATGGCAACACCAACGTCAAGCTGGCTTCCTCGCATGCGGGAGTGACCCTCGGAGAGGACGGTGCCACCCACCAGACCATGGAGGATATCGCCCTGATGCGCGCGCTTCCCGGAATGGTGGTAATCAACCCATGCGACTACAACCAGACCAAGAACGCCACCATCGCCGCTGCCAAATACGACGGAGCCGTCTACCTGAGGTTCGGCCGCCCGAAGTGGCCCAACTTCACCGCCCCCGACGAGCCGTTCGAAATCGGCAAGGCATATGTGATGAACGAGGGCAAGGACGTCACCATCTTCGCCACAGGACATCTCGTATGGGAGGCCCTCAGTGCTGCACAGGCCCTCGAGGCTGAAGGCATATGCGCCGAAGTCATCGACATCGCGACGATCAAGCCCCTCGACACCATGGCAGTGATAAACTCCATCAGGAAGACCCGCTGCGCAGTCGTCGCAGAGGAGCACAATGTCTGCGGAGGACTCGGAGAACTCATCGCCGGCGTCCTGGCAGCCCGCTGCCCCACTCCGCTGGAGTTCATCAACGGAGGCGACCGCTTCGGCCAGTCCGGCACCCCGTCTGAGCTGCTCGCAGCATATGGACTTGATTCCGTCCACATCGTAGAGGCGGCGAAGAAAGCCCTGGCGAGAAAAGACTGACACTCCGGTGAGCCAGCAGGAACAACTTTTCAACCAGATAGTTAAGGACTACTCAGAGAAGATCTACTGGCTTGTCCGCCGTTTCGTATGCATCCATGAGGATGCCGACGACCTGGTACAGGAATTATTCGTGAAGATATGGAAATCGCTTCCCTCCTTCAGGGGGGAAGCGAATCTGTATACGTGGATCTACCGGATCACCATTAACGAAGCCCTGAATTTCCTGCGCAAACGCAAGGTCCGCGCCGCACTCCAGTTCCACAGCCTGGACGAAGAGACTTCCCGCAAGATTGATGAAGATCCGTGGTTCGACGGATCCGCACTCCAGAGAAAGCTGGCCAAAGCCGTTGCCTCGCTCCCGACGAAACAGCGTCTCGTGTTCAACATGAAATACTTCGGGGACATGAAATACGAGGATATCTCCCAGATTACCGGGACATCCGTCGGTGCCCTGAAGGCTTCGTACCACATAGCATGCGAGAAACTCAAAGAGTATATCGGAAAAGATATTTAAACCCACTGTAACTTTTCACGTCAAAAGACATGATGGACAACAAAGATCATATGTACTCTGTGCCGGAGGGCTACTTCGCCCACCTGCAGGACAGGCTGCTGCGGATTCCTTCCGAGCACCCCGTCCTGGAGACATCCGTTGAGACGGCCCCGGCAGTACAGGGCCGGCGCCTGAGGCTGCGTCCCTACCTGGCACTCGCCGCCAGTTTCATCGCAGCGTTCATCATCGGGAACGCCATCCTCAAGTCCACTGCCGGAAAACCGGCCGAGGACTACACCTACGAGCAGTATGTAGCCATGACCTCCCCCGAAAGCATCTATACGATGGCATATGAGAACAGCGTCGGCTACGACAGCCAGGACAATATCACCGACGAGGATATTGTCAACTACCTCATCGCCTCAGGCTGCAGTTCAGAAAGGCTGAACTGGGTATTAGCACAAAATCAATGACCACAGAAATGAAACAACAGATTATAAGAGCCGCTGCGATCCTTGCAGCCTTTATCCTTTCCGCGACGGCATTCGCGGTCCCGCCCCAGACCCAGGGGCAGAAACGGGACTGGAGAGAAAAACTGAAAGCGGAAAAAGTCGCTTTCCTGACAACCAGGATGGACCTTACGCCCCAGGAGGCCGAGAAATTCTGGCCGGTTTACAACCAGCTGGAGCAAGAGAACCACAAGAAATTCGTGAATCTTCTGAATTCCTACCGTGAACTTGAGAGGGCCATCAGGGAAAATGCGGGCAAGGCTGAAATCGAGAAGTTTCTCCGGGCTTATTCCAAAGCAAAGGATGAATCGGCTTCATATGAGGAGGCCAACATGAAAAAATACCTGGAAATCCTGCCTGTTGAAAAAGTTGCCAAGCTCTATGTCGGAGAAGAGGAATTCCGCCGCAGCCAGATCAACCGCCTGGGCAAGCGGCCGGAAAACAAGATACAGCAATAGGATTCCTTACAGATAGAAATCATATGCAAGGGAGGCGTACTCAGCAGTACGCTTCCCTTTTTCCATCAGGACCAGGGAAGATTCCTCCACCCTGCAGGGCTGCCGGGTAAAAGACGCTACGATACGCGAAGGGGCTTTCTTTTCCGTAGTCTTCACCCTGAGGATGGAGCAAGGATACAGCGAATAAGACGCAGCATAGCGCATAAGGGACCTCTCCTGGTCCGCCGGAAGGATCATGGAGAGAAAACCGCCGGCCGAGAGATGGTCATGCGCATATGCGCAGAGTTCCCGGAACGACAGTGTGTCTGTGTGGCGTGCTGCGCTGCGACGTGGGTCCGGAGCCTCGAGGGACATGTCGTAATACGGCGGATTAGAGACGATAAGGTCCCATGTCCCGGCATCCGTACAATGCGAGAAAGGCATATGCCTGGCTTCCATGCTTGCCGCCCACGGTGAAGCGGCGAAATTGGATGACGCCTCTGAGGCTGAAGGGGCATCGGAGTCTATTCCTATGATCCTGAACTGTTTCCCGGCGTCCGAAAGTCTCTGGGCGAGCATCAGGGCTACCACCCCGGTACCGGTCCCGACATCCAGCACGGACGCAGCCCCCTCAGGCAACGGTGCTGCCGCGCCGAGAAGGACGGCGTCGGTTCCGACCTTCTGCGCCGAAGCCTCATTTGCTACCGAGAATCTCTTGAAACGGAAAACACCCATATGCTCTTCCGGCTTATGCCTACAACGGGTAGATGCCGGCCTTGACGAAACTTATCAGGTCCTGTGGGGCAATGCGAAACTGGAGACCGCGCACACCGGCGCTGATGTAAATGTAATCGTAAAGCAGGGCGCTTTCATAGATGAATGTCGGCAGAGGCTTTTTCATCCCTATCGGAGAGCAGCCTCCCCTGATGTAGCCGGTCTCGGGAAGGAGTTCCTTCATCTTGATCATCTCTGCGCTCTTGTTCCCGGAAATCTTCGCCGCAACCTTGAGGTCAACCTCCATGTCCCCTGGCATGACACAGACGAAAAGCCCGTTTCGGTCTCCACGGAGCACAAGGGTCTTGAACACCTGCTCTATAGGCTCTCCGAGAGAAGCCGCTACATGTCCTGCGGCAAGGTCATTCTCATCTACCTCATACGAAATAAGCTCATATCCGATGCCCGCCGCATCAAGCAGACGTGCGGCATTCGTTTTCTGGGCTTTATTCACGTTGTCCTGTTTCATGGATTATTTCAGCGCTGCCTGGACAAAAGAG
>CADCQP010000086.1 GCA_902803535.1 uncultured Bacteroidia bacterium
AAGGCTCGGCTATTCAACGCCATATGAACAATATAAATTATTAACTCAGATTGACGAATCAGTTGCATTTCACACTTGAATTCACGAGGCACATGGCGATATATTCTACACGCTGATTAACAGTCCCTTCTCCTCCACAAAAACATATGTCTACGCAGCTCCGGGGAAATTTTGCTATCTTTGGGATATGACTGCGAGTGAGGTTTTGAAGAAATACTGGGGCTATGATTCTTTCCGGCCGATGCAGGAAAAGGTCATAGACGCTGCGCTTCAGGGGCGGGACGTGCTTGCGATCCTGCCTACCGGAGGTGGCAAATCCATATGCTTCCAGGTGCCGGCCATGATGACGGACGGACTGACCCTGGTAGTGACTCCCCTGGTGGCCCTGATGAAGGACCAGGTCCAGAACCTCACGGCCAGGGGCATCAGGGCGATGGCAATCTATGCCGGGATGAACCGGTCCGAAGTGGACCTGGCGCTCAACAATGCGGCCTACGGCGATTACAAGTTCCTGTACCTCAGCCCGGAAAGGCTCTCGACAAGGCTCTTCCAGTCATATGTCCCGGTCCTGGGTGTAAGCCGCATCGTGGTTGACGAAGCCCACTGCATCTCGCAGTGGGGATATGATTTCCGCCCGGACTATCTCAACATCGGGCAGCTCCGGTCCAGCATTGACGCTCCCGTCATAGCCCTGACCGCGACCGCTACCCCCGAAGTGGCCGACGACATCATGGACAAGCTTCTCTTCAAGGAGAAGCTCCTGATAAAGAGCGGATTCGAGAGACCGAACCTGTCTTATATAGTCCGGAAGGCCGAGGATAAGAACGGCCAGCTGCTGAACATATGCAAAGGTGTCCAGGGAAGCGGAATCGTCTATTGCCGCAACCGTCTCAGGTGCGAAGAAGTCTCGGCGATGCTCAAGGCGGAGGGAGTAGAATCTTCATTCTACCATGCAGGGCTGGGCACTCAGGCCCGTACCGAAAGGCAGGAGGCGTGGAAAGACGGCCGGATCAGGGTAATGGTCTGCACTAACGCATTCGGCATGGGCATCGACAAGGCTGACGTGCGGTTCGTCGTGCATTACGACATCCCGGAGAGCCCGGAGGCCTATTTCCAGGAAGCAGGAAGGGCAGGACGCGACGGGAAGAGGTCATATGCCGTGCTGCTCTGGAACGGGACCGACACCAGGCGGATGGCCCAGATCAGGGAGGTCAGCTTCCCTTCGCTGGAATTCATAGAGGACATCTACCACAAAGTCCACATATTCTTCGAGATCCCATATGATGCGGGCGAAGGCCGGCAGCTGAAATTCAACATTGACGAATTCTGCAGGCATTTCGGCATAAAGGACCGCTCCGGAGCCTTCCACGCCATGAAGTATCTTGAGCAGTGCGGCCACTGGACCTATTCAGAGGACATCGAAATCGAGACCAGGGTCAAGATCAGGGTGGACCGCAATGCCCTCTACTACACCGACCTGCCGGAAAAAGAAATGCTCGGCGTGCTGGAAGTCCTGATGCGCACCTACAGCGGGATTTTCTCATTCGCCACCAGGATAGACGAAGACTATGTTTCCTCAAGATGCGGGATGACAGTCCCGCAGCTCCGCCAGGTCCTGTACCGGCTCTCCCTTGAACACGTAATATCCTACATTCCCAACGACAGGGCCGACGTCATCTTCCTCAAGCATCCGAGGCTTCGCCAGGGGAACGTCAACCTGCAGCGCGAGAGATATTCCATGCTGAGGGACTGCTGGGACAGGAGGGCTGAAGCCATGAAGGCATATGCCTCCCAGACCGACAAATGCCGGTCCCGTTTCATGCTGGAGTACTTCGGACAGGAGAAGACTTCCGACTGCGGTACATGCGATGTCTGCCGCCTCAAGGGCGATGACGAGAGGCTGCGCGATATGACGCGCACCGCTCTCATCGCGTCCATCTCACAGAAAGGGTCCTACACCCTCGAGGACCTGAAAGCGACCTTCGATGTGCCCGGAGCCGGATGGTCCGGGGACTGGATAAACCTACTCCGCGAACTGATAGACGAAGGAATCGTACCGCCATATGGACATTGAAATGTTTCATACGCGATTGAAATTGCAAAGTCCCGGAAAATGAGATATTTTTGCATAAACAACAGATAAAGCGATGTCTCTTTTCATTCCCTCCGGTTACCACAATCTCCTCGGCAGCACCGAGAACACAGAGAAAGCCATCAAGGCAGTCAAGGACATGTTCCAGGAAAACCTGTCCGCACAGCTGGTACTCCTCCGTGTCACTGCACCAATGATCGTTCCCTCAGGTACCGGAATCAATGATGACCTCAACGGGATTGAAAGGCCGGTCCGCTTCCCGGTCAAGAGCCTGCAGGACGCCTCCGCGGAGGTCGTCCACTCCCTGGCGAAATGGAAGAGGCTGAAGCTGGCCGAACTCGGGCTCGCCCCGGGGAGAGGGATCTACACCGACATGAACGCCCTCAGGCCCGACGAAGACCTGGACAACATCCACTCCGTGTACGTCGACCAGTGGGACTGGGAGCAGGTAATACGCAGGGAAGACCGCAACATCGATTTCCTCAAGAAAACCGTAAAACGCATATACGAGGCCGTCAAGGTGACAGGCAACAGGCTCTACGTCGAGTTCCCGCAGCTTGTCCCCCACCTCCCGGACGACATCTTCTTCATCCACTCCCAGGAGCTTCTGGACATGTATCCGGACCTTAGCCCGAAGGAGAGGGAGAACGCGATAGTACGCGAGCACAAGGCCGTTTTCATCATTGGCATAGGCGGGAAGCTTTCAGACGGGAGCATCCACGACGGAAGGGCCGCCGACTACGATGACTGGAGCACTCCGGGAGAAAAAGGCTATCCTGGCCTGAACGGAGACCTCCTCCTGTGGAATGAAGTGCTGGACAGCTCTTTCGAAATCTCCAGCATGGGCATCAGGGTCGATGAGACCTCCATGCTCAGGCAGCTTCAGGAACGCGGGATGGAGTACAAGAAAGATCTCTATTTCCACCGCCGTCTCCTCTCCGGAGAACTTCCCTGCACCATCGGCGGAGGAATCGGCCAGTCAAGGCTCTGTATGTTCTTCCTGAAAAAGGCCCACATCGGTGAGATCCAGTCCAGCATATGGCCTGAGGAGATGAAAAAGCGCTGTGAGAGCGCCGGTATCCAGCTGGTCTGACATATGGCAGGAGAAAGGGACCTCTTACTAGAAAAAATCCGCACCGGACAACCCATGAGCACACGTCAGCAGTTCAAGCTGACGCTGATCCTCAGTGCACCGGCAATGATAGCACAGCTGTCATCAATAATGATGCAGTTCATCGACGCCGCCATGGTAGGCAGCCTCGGCGCCGACCCAGCAGCGTCCATCGGCCTGGTTTCCACTGCCCTGTGGATGTTCGGCAGCTTCTGTTTTGCCGGAGCGGCAGGCTTCTACGTCCAGGTAGCCCACCTGATCGGTGCAAATGATTTCAAGAGCGCCAGGTCCGTCCTGAGGCAGGCCATGACTTCCCTGCTGTTCTTAGGGCTGATGCTCGCCGCCATAGGGATAGCCATAGGCCCTCACCTGCCACACTGGCTCGGAGGCAATGAAAGCATATGCGCAGACTCCAGCGCCTACTTCATGATCGTAATGGCATTCATCCCCGTCCTTCAGTTCGAGGCACTCTGCGCCGGGATGCTCCAGAGCAGCGGGAACATGAAAGTCCCGAGCATCCTCAACATCCTGATGTGCATCCTGGACGTGATCTTCAATTTCTTCCTGATCTTCCCCACAAGGGAGATATGGGGAGTCACCGTCTGGGGAGCCGGGCTCGGGGTCAAAGGTGCGGCACTGGGAAGCGGATGCGCGGAACTCGTAGTGGTAATCCTGTTCATATACTACGTGTTCTTCCGGTCGAAGGAACTGAGGATCAATCATGAACGCGGAAGCTTCGTCCCCACCCTGAAGTGCCTCAAGGGCGCTGCCAGCATCAGCCTCCCGATGGCCCTGCAGAGCCTCGTGATCAGGGGCGCCAATGTGGCCAGCACTGCTATAGTGGCTCCCCTGGGGAACATTGCGATCGCAGCCAACTCCTTTGCCATAACCGCCGAAAGCTTCTGTTACATGCCGGGATACGGCATCGGAGACGCTGCCACCTCACTGGTTGGCCAGAGCCTTGGAGCCGGAAGGAAAAACCTCGCCAGGGGCTTCAAGCACATCACGATGACGGAAGGGATAGCCATAATGAGCTTCCTTTCAGTAATCATGTATTTCACGGCCCCGTGGCTCATAGGCCTGATGTCCCCGGACCAGGCGGTCATCGACCTCGGAGCCAAGGTACTCAGGATAGAATGTTTTGCCGAAGCAGGCTTCGCCGCGGCGATAGTCGGGTACGCTATTTGCGTAGGAGCAGGTGACACAGTCGTCCCCAGTTTCTTCAATTTCGGGAGCATATGGCTTGTCCGGATCGGACTGTCGCTGCTGCTCATTCCCTCGATGGGCCTCGCAGGATTCTGGATCGCGATGTGCGTAGACCTAAACGTCCGCGGAGTGCTTTTCATATTGAGGCTGCGCGGGAACAAATGGATGGACAAATACAAGAATTGACACACATATGAAACTTATCAAAGACCAGTCATTCGGCGGAGAGCGCCCATTATTTGGCCTGGAAGATACACGCCTCGAAGGCATTACGGTCACCGAAGGAGAATCCGGCATCAAATGCTGCCGCAACATCGAAGCCGACGGATGCAGATTCATCGGGAAGTATCCCTGGTGGCACGTTGACGGTTTCCTGATTACCAACTGCTATTTCGCCCCCGGTTCCAGGAGCGCGATCTGGTACTCCAATGACATGGTAATGAAGGACTGCGTCATCGACGCTCCCAAATTCTTCAGGGAGATGTCCGGACTCACCCTCGAAAACGTGGTAATGAACGATGCCGACGAGACCTTCTGGAAAGTCAAGGGCCTGAAGGCCAGGAACCTGACACTTCATGACGGGACCTATCCCTTCATGTTCTGCGAAGACGTGGACATCGACGGCCTTGTGAGCGACTCCAAATACGTCTTCCAGTACGTAAAGAACGTCACACTGCGCAACGCCAGGATAGTCACCAAGGATTCATTCTGGGAGACGGAGAACGTGACGGTCTATGATTCGGTCCTGGACGGAGAGTACCTGGGATGGCATTCGAAGAACCTGCGCCTGGTACGCTGCCACATCGCCGGAGAGCAGCCGCTTTGCTATGCCGAAGACCTGGTCCTCGAGGACTGCACCTTCGACCCGGCCTGTGACAGGGCATTCGAGGATTCCGCCCTCCATGCTGAGATCAAGGGAAGCATCACCAACATAAAAAACCCCCGCACCGGCATCATACGTGCCGATGCGGTAGGTTCAGTTACCCTTGACAGCTACCTGCGCGCCCCTGGCGACTGCAAGATAGAAATCAGGTAAGTATCAAGCCTGCTCCCACTGGTCGCGGAGAAGTTGTACGGCTGCAGTCTGGACAGTCTTCTTGTCACCGACGGCACCGCACTCGAAGCTGACATACTTGTCGTAGCCCATCTCCTTCAGGGCGCGGAAACCATCTACATAGTTGTCCTTCTCACCGTCCTCGCCCGGAGTCTTGCGGCGTCCGCGGCTGGCGATGTGGACGTGCTGCAGATAGTCGACCCCAGCTGACCAAAAGGCACCGTAATCGGAGGTTTCCTCCTGCATATGCCAGAAATCGCCCATGCACTTAACGCCGGCGCTGTCGGAATCGCGTGCGATGGCAGCGGCATCGGCGACAAGGCGCATATAGAAGGCTTCCTTGCGGTTGAGGGGCTCGAGGATCACTGTTGTGCCGTGAGCCTTGGCGTACTCTCCGAGTTCGTGGAGCTGGGCGCAGAGATAGTCCCTTGTCTCCTGGTTGTGGGGCTTGCATGGCACCTGCCTGTTGAAGGCGGGGACCATGATCACTCCGGTGGAACCGAGTTCACCCGCTGCGTCTATGATACGGCGCATGCTGGTGTCGAACGCCTCCTTGACAGAGGGGTCCTCTGCCAGGATGAAGCCGTCAAAGCCTGCGCATATGGCAGAGACCTTGATGTTGCGGCCCTTGAGGGCGTCCTTGATCTCCTGGACCCTGTCCCAAAGACCTTTTCCTCCCGGCTCGAATCCGGTGACTCCAAGGCTCTCCATGAAGTCCAGCTTCTCGGCGAGTTCCTTTCCGGCAGCCACGCTTTCCTGGAAAGAGATATTGAGTTTCCCGAGGGCCTTCCCGCCCTTGTCAGCGGTGCTTCCGCAGGCTGTGACTGCCAGCGGAGAAGCCCCGGCAGCGACCACTGCGGCCCCTGCCAGGGAGCTATGAAGGAATTCTCTCCTGTCCATATGAGGCTACTTTTTCTCGTGAGGAGCTCCGGGAACCATGACCACATATGATTTCATGTCCATCGGACCGTTCGCGAGGACGGCGGGCATGTAATCCATGTCGGATGCGCTGATGGTGTCCCAGTCAACTGTCTTTCCGGTGTAGGCGGCTTCACGTCCCATCACACCTGCAAGGCTGGAAGTACCGGTCTCGGAAGCTTCGTCGTGAGCCTCGCCCCTGCGGATATGGTTGACCCAGTCCACATGCTCGAGGACATAGGGGTTGGTCTGGGGATGCTCAGCCTTCTCGGCCTCGGCATCGAACTTCCAGATGACATTACCCTGGAGGTCGACGATCTCGTGCTTTGCACTGTTCCATGAACCCTTGGTTCCCTGGACGAATTCGCTGACATTGTTGCTGCAGCCGTCTATCTGGCGGCACATGCTGTGCAGGTGGACGTTGTTCTCGAATTCGAAGTCGATGCTGAAGTTGTCGTACTGGTCACCGGTGATACGCCTCTGGCGACTTCCGAATCCCGTAGCCTTGAGGGGGTGCTTGCCGATCATCCACATGAACACGTCGATGTTGTGCACGTGCTGCTCTACGATATGGTCGCCGGAGAGCCATTTCCAGTTGACCCAGTCACGGATCATCCACTCCATGTCGCTCCAGCCCTTCTGCCTTTCACGGTACCAGAGCATACCCTGGTTCCAATAGACATTACCGCCGGTAATCTCGCCGATGACACCGTCGGAGATGAGCTTGTAAGCCTCTACATACGGGCGCTGATGGTGGCGCTGGGTTCCGGTTACGACGGAAAGCCCCTTGGCGACAGCCTGCTTTGCAGTAGCCATGATGGTGCGGTAGCCCTTTGCATCTACGGCGATGGGCTTCTCAAGGAATGAGTGGACACCCTTCTCGGTAGCATACTGGAAGTGGACCGGACGGAACACGGGAGGAGTGGCTACGATCACCATGTCGACACCGGAGTCGATCACCTTCTTGTAGGCATCGAAGCCTACGAAGCAGCCGGACTCGGGAACTTCCTGTCCCTTCTTCTCCTTCAGGGATTTGCGGAGGTTCTGGAGACGGTCCTCATATGTATCACCAAGGGCGGTGACGGTAATTCCGTCAGCAGCGTCCAGAAGGTTGATAATAGCACCGGAACCGCGTCCGCCGCAACCTATGACACCTACTTTCAAGGGTTTCCCCTCGATGGCCTTGTCGGTAAGCTCAGGAACGTAATATGTCCCGGGCTCGCGGAGAGGAACGAGTTTTTCTTTCTTCGGACCGCATGCAGTCAGAAGGCTGGATCCCACAAGCCCCGTTGCCCCGAGGGCGGCGGAGTATGAGAGGAAATCCCTACGATTGATGGTTTTGCTCATGATTGATTATTGTTTTGAATGTAATTTCAGTTCGCGTCTATCCCTTCAGGCACCTCGCAGACTACCCTGAAGCCGATCCCGACTATGTCAGAATACCACCATATGCTCTTTGGATTCTGCGGGTCGGTCTTGAGCCATGCGTCATTTTCAGTATGGGAACGGGCGGCGCAGCGCAGCTGCGAAGCGTCATCCCCGTAGTTACCGCCCCTGACCACGTGCTCGGTGCCCTCTGAGGGACCTTTCGGGTCAACGGTCTCGCCCGAGGCATATGCATCGGCTGAATACCAGTCGGAGCAGTACTCCATGACATTCCCGAGCATATTCTTGAGTCCGAACGGGTTGGGCTCCACGGATGAAGGTTCCTGAGTCCTGTCGCCGCTGTTCGCGGCATATATCGCATATCGCCCGATCGGTTCGGTGGAAGGCTTTGAGAACTTCTTCCAGAAACCGCTGGCAGTAAAGGACTTGGGACTGCCCTCGAAGAAATACGGAGAGTCCGTGCCTCCACGTGCGGCATATTCCCACTCAGCCTCCGTAGGCAGGCGGTAGGTCCTCCCTGTCTTGAGGGAGAGCCACTGGCAGAATGTCTCGGCCGCATAGTGAGACATCGTGATCGCGGGACGGTCTCCCATTCCCCACCCGTGGTCGGGGAAGCCGAACGGAGGAGTAGGGCCGGTCACCGCGTCCACGTCGGGACGGGAATTGTTGGCATATACTACCGAAGGAGGTGTGCGCCCCTCGGACATCGTCTCATTGTAGAAAGCCCAGTACTGGTTCCAGGTGACCTCGACCTCGCTCATGAAGAAAGATGACACTGTCACTTCCCTTACCGGGGATTCGTCATCCCGATGGAAAGGTTCGCTGCTGTCGCTTCCCATGCGGAAGGAACCGCCGGGAATAGCCACCATGGAGATGGATGCAGACGTTCCGGGAACGGTCTCGGTGAAGTCCCTGAATCCGTCCACCTCGGCTGCGGAGGAGTATATCTCGCCTGAGCCGGTGTCCACCTTGCCCACCATCTTCTCATGCTTGTAGCCTTCCAGGAAATGCCCGGCATCCAGGTGGCAGCTGATGCAGTCCAGGTCGGCTGAAGCCTTGTTGTCATCGTAGTACAGATGGGCCGTTATCCCGTCATCGCTTATGCCCTGCGGATAGAGATTCACGTGGCAGGCCTCGCAGGATTCGTTGAAGACTATCCCCCGGGCATGCTCGAGGGTCTGCATCTTGTGCCAGTCGATATTCGACTTCTTCTTGGTCAGGAAGGCGAAGATGTGGGTGACCCCGAAGCGGGCCTTGACCGCCAGGTGCCTGAAATCCCCCGCGGGCGGAAGATGGCATTTCGCGCAGTCGGTAACGGTACCGCTGGCATTGTTGTAGTGGACAGACTGTTTCCAGCGAGCCTCCGCATCAGGATGCACATGGCAGGCCATGCAGGCGGCATTGGTGGAAGTGTACTCCATCAGCACGTTGAACCCGATCATGCACCCCAGAAGCACTATGAATGCTCCCAGGCCCATCAGGAAATATTTATCATTCTGCTTTTGAGACATCTCCACAAATTTACATTTAATTTTTCACAATTCAACGCAAAAAGTTAAC
>CADCQP010000087.1 GCA_902803535.1 uncultured Bacteroidia bacterium
TACGACGCGGTCTCTCCTGACGGAAGGTGCATCACCAAAGCCATGGATTTCCTCATCCCATATGTAGGGAAAGAGGTGAGCGCATGGCCGCATCAGCAGATAGGCCGTTGGGAAGATTCCCAGCAGTCTGTATGCGACAACCTCTACAGGATCTACATGTTCGACCGCACGAAGACCAATTACCGTGACATCGCTCTTGCCAACAGCGCACGTAAGGCCGGAGACATATGGTTCCTGCTCTATCTTTCTCCTGACGATGCCAAGAATTTGACTTTGAAATAAGTTATGAAACTCAGAAGCCTCATCCTGCTTGCAGCCCTTTCCCTGGCTGCCGTCCCCTCCGGGGCCGCAACAGTCTATTCATCCTCCAAGACACCTCTGTCAGACGGATGGAAGTTCGTCCGCCAGGACCTTGGAGGCGTATGGGAGATACTCCGTGAATCCTCGAAGGGGAAGCCTACGGAATATCCTCTGTGGACGGATGTTACCCTTCCGCACTGCTACAACGCCGAGGATTCGGTGGACCCTGACCTCAATTATTATCAGGGAGCCGGCTGGTACACCAGGACCCTTGAAGTGACCAATCCCTTCAAGGGAGGGAGGACCCTCCTGGAATTCGAGGGTGCCGGACAGGTGACAAGCGTGTGGATTGACTCAAAGCTGGTCGGAAGCCACACGGGTGGATATGACGGCTGGTACCTCGACATTACCGATGAGATCGCAGGCAAGAAGAGCGTGACCCTTTCAGTCAGGTGTGACAACACCCGTAATTTCGAAATCATCCCCTCGCAGATATCCGACTTCACTATCGCAGGAGGCATTTACAGGCCGCTGAACCTGGTATTCATGCCTTCATCATATGTGAGTGCATTCGTGATCAAGCCCGTCCTTGAAGGTAAGAACGGCTATGTGGATGTGGAGTATACATCTACCGGCGCAACTGGGGGCAAGATCTCGGTCGATGTCCTTTCTCCGGACGGCAAGGTGATTGCGTCATCGGATGCCGCTGGCAGGGTGGCTGCAATCAAGAAGCCCCTTCTTTGGTCGGACAAGACTCCTGTCCTCTACACCTGCAGGGTGAAATGGACGGATGAAGGCGGCAACGCCCAGGTATTCGAAGAGAAATTCGGTTTCCGTACAGAAGAATTCCGTGAGCACGGTCCCTTCTTCCTGAACGGCGAGAGGGTCCTCCTGAAGGGTACCCACATCCATGAGGACTTTGCAGGCGTAGGTGCAGCCCTTCCGGATGCCGTAATCAGGAGGCAGATGCAGCAGATGAAGGATATGGGAGTGAATTTCGTCCGTCTGGGGCATTACCAGCAGAGCGAGATGGTCCTGAACCTTTGCGACAGCCTCGGGATCATGGTTTGGGAAGAGATCCCGTGGTGCAGGGGAGGACTTGGCGGCGATGCTTACAAGGAGCAGGCGAGACGGATGCTCAGGAACATGATCTCCCAGCACAGGAACCATCCTTCCGTTATCATGTGGGGAATGGGCAATGAGACTGACTGGCCCGGTGACTTCGAGGTGTTTGACGCAGATGCCATACATGATTTCATGGGAGAACTGACGCAGCTTTCCCATTCCATCGATCCGAGCCGCCCGACGTGCACCAGGCGCAACAACAAGAACTTTGACGTGGTTGACGTCTATTCTCCCTCCATATGGGACGGATGGTATTCAGGGAAATTCTTCGATTATCCCAAGAAGGACCTTGCCGCTATCGAACAGTATCCCAGGTTCTTCCATGCAGAATGGGGCGGGGACAGCCATCCCCACCGCCACACCGAGGGAAAGGAATTCGGGAACCTCGAGCGCAATGATGCCAACGGCGACTGGAGCGAGACCTACATCATCCATCTTTTCGACTGGAACCTTCACAAACAGGCCCATATGGACAACCTGACCGGAAGCGCTTTCTGGACTTTCAGGGATTTCGCGACTCCTATCCGCCATGACAACCCCATCCCATACATGAACCAGAAGGGAGTCCTTGAGCATGACGGGACTCCGAAGGAAAGCTATTACGTGTTCCAGAGCTACTGGACCGAGAAACCCATGGCACACATTTACGGTCACACCTGGCCGGTGCGCTGGGGCTCTCCCTCCGACAGCCACGAGGTGCTCGTTTACAGCAACTGCGACCGAGTTGAACTATTCCTCAACGGAAAGTCCCTCGGCACCAGGACCCGCAATGTGGATGATTATCCGGCAGCCGGATTCCATTGGGATGTAGTCTTCGATCCCGGACAGAACAGCCTCAAGGCAGTCGCAACCAAGGGAAAGACTGTCATAGAGGATGAGATCAGCCAGTACTACGAGACCCGCAAGTGGGGATCCCCGGCCCAGCTCAAATTCGACGTGGAGCCTCTTGGTGGAGACAACTATCGCGTGAATATCCTTCTGGTAGATGCTTCCGGCGTCCCGTGCCTTGATGCGGCGAACTTCGTCCGCTTCGCATTCGCGGGAGACGGAAGGCTCCTGGACAACATGGGAACTTCCCATGGAAGCCGCCGCATCCAGCTTGCGAACGGACGTGCCTGCATTGACGTTGAGTGCAAGTCATCCGGGGCCGTATCTGCATATCTGGAGAAAGAGCGGATCGGAGGATTGGTTGATATAGGAAGATGAAGCATATGACAGGAAAGCGATTACGTTCGTGCTGCATTCTGTTTGCCGCTGTCGCCGCTACAGCGTGCGGGCAGAAGTACAAGTCCCTCAGTCCTTTCGAATTCAAATCTGCGGTTGCCATGGATTCCCTCCAGGTAGTGGACCTCAGGACTGCGAGGGAATTCAGCGAGTCCCGCATCCCCGGTGCAGTCAACCTGGACTACAGTTCAGAAGATTTCCTTGACGAGGCTTTGTCTTCGCTTAAGAAGGACAGGGGAGTCGGCCTCTATTGCCGGAGCGAAGCGCTCAGCGCCGAGGCCGCCCGTCTGCTTGAAGGTAAAGGATTCGATGTCACTGTCCTGGATGGAGGGGTCGTCGCATGGTCTGAAGCCGGCCTGGACCTCGCGGATGAGAATGATTTCCTTGTCTCCGTGGGTAAACCCGCTCCTGATTTCACGGTTGAACTTTACAACCGCCAGGCTGCATATGCCCCTGACTATGTAGGAGGTTCAGCCGTCACCAAGAAGGTCAGCCTTTCCAGCCTGAAGGGCAAGGTGGTGATGCTCCAGTTTACCGCGAGCTGGTGCGGGGTATGCCGCGAAGAGATGCCCCACATCGAAGCAGAGATATGGAAACCTCTCATGAAGAATCCCGATTTCGCCCTCATAGCGATAGACAGGGATGAACCGGCTTCGAAAATCGAGGCCCAGATCAAGGCTACCGGCATCACATATGACATCGGGTTCGATCCCGGCGCAGAGATTTACAATCTTTACGCCCTCCCGAATTCCGGCATTACCCGCAACGTCCTTATCGACAAGAGCGGGACAGTCGTTTTCCTGACCCGCCTTTACGACGAGCAGCAGTTCATGGCCCTGAAGAACAAGATCGCCGAGCTGCTCCGGGTACATTAAAGGGTCATGTCAGGTACCGGGTATTCCTCCCACGGGAGTACCGTGACAGATATCCCCGGGATGCCGTATTCCACTGTCAGGGTAAGGTTGTCAAGGTCTTCCTTTCCCCAGTCGTAGCCGGCATCGGCTATGCTTTTCCCTATGTCATAGGTGTGGGTGCGTCCCGAATCATCAGTGAGCTCCAGCGATAGCGAATCGTCTGTCTGTCTTGGAACAACGGCCTGGAATACAAATGTTTCCAGTCTTTCCGGAATGCATTGGAATTCGCCTTTGACCGGGCTCAGCGTTTCGGGTTCGATACCTATGACGTTCCCTGTGATCAGGGAAGAGAACGGGCATCCGTCTCCGGCCGGCATCCCGGCCATATGCAGCCATATGATGCAGTGTTCCTTTCGGAAGTGAAGGGTGTCCCTTGCCGTTTCCCCTTCGCAGAAGACGTTGTCGCGTCCTATGAAAAGCCTGTCCCATTGCTGCCCTTTGGCTATGGTGATCCCGTCCCGGTTTTCCACGGCGTTCACCAGTGTGGTATGGTACGTGACCAGTGCCTGACCCTTGACTATCTCTATTTTCTCCTCTTTCTGCGTGGAAGGGAAGGCCCCTGGATTGTCGTAGGCGATGTAACCTCCCATGCTGATCTTCAGGTTGACCGGATAGGGGATCCCCTGCCTGTACACGGATTCTTCGGGCGGGATGGTGTAGTGCCAGACCGATTCCCTGTCAGAAGTGATCGTCAGGATGCACGGACAGCCTTCGCGCTCTTCCCTGATCGAGCAGGAACATGCGGCCAGAAGTGCCGCCAGGATGATTTTTCTGTAGTCCATATTGTCAGTCTTCTGAATTAAGTCCATATGTTTTTATCAATGCCGAGATTTCCGGGTCGAGATTGCCCCTGTGGACATATGAGCGGTCAATCCTGCACGCATTCAGGTAATGTTGGACGGCCTGTGCGCCGTCACCCCGGCGGGAATGGAGGATCGCCAGCATGTATTCGACCGGTCCGGTGGGCTCAAGGTCTTTGAGGATGTCCATCGCCGATGCGTTGTAGTCCATTGCGAGGCATGCAACTGCCGTGTTGTAGTCCCGGTAAGGCCTGAGCAGGTTGACCGCCGTCTTGTAGTCCATGTCCCGGAGGGCCTGGACACCCCGCATGTATGCAGTGTCCAGCACGGTAGTGTGGACGGTGTCCTTGACCATTCCCTTGCGGTGCAGGTGGAAGGCGAACCGGACAGTCCTCAGCCTTGGATACAGGCTCTCCCTGAGGTACCTGTAGAATGGCTCTGCCTGAAGTTTCCTTTCCCTGGCATCGATATCGGAAATGACTGAACTGTTGTGATATGCCTCTTTCGCATGCTGGGTCAGAACCGTATCTGCCCCGACCAGGGCATCCAGCATCCTCCAGTTCTCGGGATCATTCCGGGATATGAAGCGGATCGGAGGCGGAGTCTCCTCGCTGATGCTTCCGTCCATGTCGATGCGCAGTCCCTTTGTCCTTTCCAGTGAATCCCTCAGGTGCCTTAGATACCTCCCGAAATAGTCGGATACCGACTCGCTCCTTCTCTGGGACAGCCTCCTGTTGTAATCATATGCTCCTTCAGGGGAGCATGAAGCGGTTACTACGATTGAATCCAGGCTGAATTCAGCGTTCTCCACAAGGGATCTCAGGTTGGATTCTATCCTCCCGATTTCGGACCGGTTGCTGCCCGTCTCTTTCTCGATCGCCGAGCTTCCGGAGCGGAAATCAATGTAGCATGCAGTGTTTGCTTCCACGCTGCGTTCGGTGATTTTCGTAAGGTACCGCTGCGTCCCGTCGGCGAATGAGCTCAGGGAACTAATGTAGAATGTAAGCGGATTGGACCTCGGTACATTCCATATCCTCTTCTCCTGTTCGAAGACATCTCCGGTCAGTACTATCGCTACTTTTTTCATCTGCGGCCTTGTTAAAATCTCCTGGACGTATTCGTATATGAAATCTCCTCCGGGGGACAGTATCACCGTGTCAAGCCTCAGGCCTTCCGTGACTATGGGTACTTTAACGTACTTGTCGTACATCTTCCTGGTCCTGGATTTGCGCAATTCATTCCGGCGCAGGAGAAGTGACCTTGTGTAATGCTCTACCGCCTGCCGCTGCGTGACTCCGAAGGCGGAGGAGAATTGCTCGTCGGAAACATATGACGTGTCGTCCCTGAACATGAAGACCTCCGGGATATTCCTCTGGAGGAAGACTTCCAGCTGCCTGCGCGAAATGAATTTCAGGGTGTCGGTAATTATCGACCGGAGGAATCTCTCATATTGCTGATAGCCCCTGAGCTGGGCCTTGCGGTAGTCTTTGCCGGTAATCACGACTGGCTCCAGCTCAGTGCTGTCACCAAGGGCAAGGAGCCGTGGCGTAAACCTCAGCTGCCATCTGCTGTCCTGCATATCCTTCGGGACTACGATCTGGAAGCGAAGGTCAACCTTCCCATGACGTTCGGCCAGGTTCCTGAATCTTGCCGTAACATATGCCGGGTTGAGTACATCCGTCGCTACCATTTCTCCGTCTTCGTCCTTAATTGCCTTCATTATCAAGACCTTCCTCCCGTCCATATCCTGCACTTCGATTGTGTCCTTCACATTCGCCCCATGCAGGGACAGGTCCGGAAGCTGGTCCTCTTTCGGCAGGACGATGTCCGCTGTAACCTTTCCGGTCCTAAGGGCAGATACCTTTTTCTGGACCGTACATGCCCCGGTCACCAGTACTGCAGCCGCAATAGCAGCCATTATCCGCAACTTCTCCATGCTCCTTCAGGATTATCTACCTCATCTGTGGCTGGCAGTAGTCATCGTTATCCACTATGCTTATCGTCTTTGCAAGTACTTCCTGCGACGTCCTGTCAACTCCGTCACTCCCCGTGAACTTGAATGAGCGTATCCTGCCCAGGACATATACCGTCATCCCTTTCTTGAACAGGGAGAAGTCAGGCATGTCCTTCCCCTCCCATGCGGTCACCCTGTGCCATACCTCCTCGATGACAGGATTGTTGTCTCTTTTGTAGCAGTACTCTGTCTTCAGTGAGAAATTCAGGACCCTGTTCTCTCCCACGTTAGAGAGGGTGACATTCCCGATGATGCCCCTCAGTTCGATTCTGTTCAATTGTTCCATGTTCTGAATTGTTAAGTTGTTCAATCGGCCTGGCCATGGTGCGCGCACACTTGAGGCCCAGCGCAAAGAAAACACAAATCATTTACCCTTGTTACAGGGAGAAGTTGCAGTGCTGCAAATGTTTACGAATCTTTGGATGAATGTCTGTTTCCGTGGGACGGACCAAAGAAATGCACATGGCCGTTTATTTCTTTTAATTCATGCCTCCGGGGCGGCGATTCAAGAATCGTAAATAAAACGGCATGCGGATTTTAGTATCCTTGGATTCTACGTGTAATCTTTCAATCTTGCTCCGGATTCAAGAATGGAGGACTCAGCATATGATTCGTACTCGGAAGGATGAGGACGTCCGCAGGTGCCTGAATTGCGGGAAGGTGATAGTAGGCGGCAGGCCTGACAAGCTGTTCTGCTGCGCCAGATGCAAGAATGCATGGCACAACGCCAGGTTGCGCTTCCAGAAGAACCAAAGGGACAGGGTGATAGCCAGGCTGCTGAAAAACCATGAGATCCTTACGACCCTGCTCCAGTTGAGGATGTACAGCGTCGATTTCCCGGATCTGATCGAGATGGGGTATAACCCCGATTATGTTACGGGCTACAGGAAGCAGGGACGCAAATCAGTCTGCAGCTGTTTCGAGATACGCTACGTCCAGACTCCTTCAAGGATCAGCGGATTGAGAAAAGGCGGCATCCTCTCAGAGGAGGAGCCGCCTTATGGAAAGAAGAAATGATCAATTAAGCTGCTGCTTTTTTCAGCTTTTCCGGATCCTTGAAGAGGATGGCGAACATTACTCCGACTACGAGTGCATATGCCGCGAAAATGTACCACGCGGTTGACCATCCCTCAGGGCTGGTTGCCGTACATCCGCAGGCATCCACCACGGCTCCGGCAGCCAGGGTGCCTATCGAGGCCCCAAGTCCGTTGGTCATGAGCATGAACAGTCCCTGTGCGCTTGACCTGATGTCGGTTCCGGTGTTCTCATTGACATAGAGGGAGCCTGAGATGTTGAAGAAATCGAAGGCGACTCCGTAAACTATGCAGGAGAGGATGAAGAGGATAACGCCGGGCATGTCAGGTGAGCCGAGTCCGAAGAATCCGAAACGGAAGACCCATGCGAACATGGCGATGAGCATTACCTTCTTGATGCCGAACTTCTTCATGAAGAATGGGATGAGGAGGATGCACAGGGTCTCGGAGGCCTGCGAGATGGAAATCAGGGCGTTGGAATTCTTGACTGCGAATGAATCAGGTGACACGCTCTGGAACGAGCCGAGGAAAAGGTTCGCATAGCCGTTGGTGATCTGGAGAGCGGAGCCCAGCAGCATCGAGAATATGAAGAAAATCGCGAACTGCCTGTCCTTGAAGAGGGTGAATGCCTTGAGCCCTAGGGCTTCGGTCAGCGACTGGCCGGATTCTCCCTTCTTGACCGGTACTTCCGGCATGGTTAGGGCATATGCGCAGAGGATCAGTGACATTGCTCCGGAGGCGACCAGTTGGGTGTAGGAGTCCTGCATCGCCACTCCGTTGAACTTGACGAAGTTGGTGCAGAGCATGCTGATTATGAAGCCCACCGTGCCGAAGACCCTGATGGGCGGGAAATCCTTGACGGGATCCTTCCCTACGCCTTCGAGTGCGTTGTAGGCCACGGAGTTAACAAGTGCGATTGTCGGCATGAAGAAAGCGACGCTCAGGCTGTATAACGTGAACAGGGGAGCGAAGGAGATGTTCCCTCCGGCATTCCTGCAGTAAAGCCCGGCCGCGACCATGAACACGCCGGCGAACAGGTGGCACATGGAGAGCACCTTCTGGGCCTGTATCTTCCTGTCGGCCAGGATGCCCATGAGAGTTGGCATGAAGATCGACACTATGCCTTGCATCGCAAAGAACCATTTGATCTTGTCAATCATCCCGATGCTGCCGAGATAGCGTCCCAGCGAGGTGAGATAGGCCCCCCAGACTGCGAACTCGAGGAAGTTCATCAAGATCAGCCTGATAGTGATAGAGTTGTTTTTCATTTGTGTGGTCATTTGTGCAAATTTACAGTTTTTCACATAAAATTCATATCTTTGAAAATTGTTTGGAGAGCAGATTATGAAATTCGTGAAGACAGCCCAGGATCCCGCTTCTTCCGCCAGATGCGGGGTCATTACCACAGACCATGGTGACATCCGTACTCCGGTTTTCATGCCGGTCGGTACTGTCGGTACTGTAAAGGGCGTCTATCACAGGGACTTGAAGGATGACATCCAGGCCAGGATCATCCTGGGAAACACCTATCATCTCTACCTTCGTCCCGGCCTCGACATCCTGCGGAAGGCGGGCGGCCTGCACTGTTTTGAATCATGGGACAGGCCCATACTTACGGACAGCGGCGGCTTCCAGATATTCTCCCTGTCTCCTATCCGGAAACTTACCCCGGAAGGATGCACTTTCGCTTCCCACATAGACGGCTCAAGGCACATCTTCACCCCCGAAAACAACGTTGACACGCAGCGTGTGATCGGCTCGGACATCATGATGGCCCTAGACGAATGCTGCCCCGGAGACGCTTCTTTCGAGTATGCGGAAAAGTCCCTGAAGCTCACCCAGTCCTGGCTGGAGCGTTTCTCAAAGCGGTTCGCCGAGACTGAACCCCTTTACGGATATTCCCAGACAATGTTCCCGATAATCCAGGGCTGCGTGTATCCTGAACTGCGTCGCAGGGCAGTCGAGCATGCCCTCTCCCTGGACTGTCCGGGACATGGGGGATATGCGGTCGGCGGGCTTGCGGTAGGGGAGCCGGAAGAGAAGATGTACGAGATGCTGGAGCTCCTGGACCCGTTCCTTCCCAAGGAAAAGCCGCGCTACCTTATGGGGGTGGGGACACCTGTCAACATCCTTGAAGGGATCGCCAGGGGGATAGACATGTTCGACTGCGTAATGCCAACCCGCAATGCCCGCAACGGCATGCTCTTTACCTGGGATGGCATCATGAACATGCGTAATGCCAAATGGGCCGATGATTTCTCTCCGCTGGATCCAAAAGGCAAGTCATTTGTTGACAGGACATATTCCAAGGCTTATCTCCGGCACCTGTTCATCGCCGGCGAGATGACTGCCGGAATGATAGCCAGCGAACATAACCTCGCTTTCTACCTGGACCTGGTCGATCAGGCCGGGAAGCATATCGAGGCAGGGGATTTCCTTTCCTGGAAGAACGAGGCGGTGAAGAAGCTCTCACAAAGATTGTAGCGAAATGAACCTCAGACCGAAGAAGCTGGACTACTACATATTCCGGAAGTTCATAATGACCTTCCTCATTGCGCTTGTCCTGATAATCGGGATTGTCATCATATTCGACATCAGTGAGAAGATCGATGACTTCGTCTCCAAGGAGGCTCCGCTGCGGGCGATAGTGTTCGACTACTACGTGAATTTCGTGCCGTATTTCATGAATATGTTCAGCCCGCTGTTCGTATTCATAACCGTCATATTCTTCACATCCAGGATGGCGGCCAATTCGGAAATCATAGCCATCCTTTCCTGCGGGGTTACCTATCACAGGATGATGCGTCCTTATTTGTTTACGGCCCTGCTGATCGCCCTGATGTCCCTGGCCCTCGGAAATTTCGTCATACCGAAATCCAACCAGGAGCGCCTGAAGTTCGAACAGAAGTACATAAAGAACAGGAACCGCTTCAACGAGAGGAACATCCACTACATGATCGCGCCCGGGAAATATGTCTATGTGGAATCATTCAGCGGGTGGAACAACACCGCTTACAAGTTCACCCTCGAGCAGATCGACGATTACGAACTGGTCAGCAAACTTTCAGCCGAATCGGCCAGGTGGGACAGTGTCAAGGCCTGCTGGCAGCTTAAGAATTATTTCATCCGGGATTTCCAGAAAGGCGGGATTGAAGACAAGATACGTTCCGGAGCGCAGTTGGACACTGTGATAGAGTTGAGTGTCAATGATTTCTACAGGAATGAAAAGACTGTGGAATCTCTTTCATACGGGCAGTTGAACAAGCTTATCGCTACTCAGAAAATGCGTGGTGACAAGAATGTGATGTACGCCCAGATAGAAAAGGACAACCGCTTCGCCCTGCCTTTCTCGGCTTTCATCCTCACCATCATGGGAGTCTCCCTTTCTTCACGGAAGAAGAGGGGAGGAACCGGGTGGAACCTTGGGGTAGGCATCGCGCTCAGTTTCTCCTATATCCTTTTCATGCGCTTCAGCCAGATGTTCGTCTACACGGGGGCGCTCCCGCCCGGGATAGCCTTGTGGCTGCCGAACATCCTGTACACAATAATAGCCGGTTTCCTGTACTATCGGGCATCCCGGTAAAGAATTGAATGTCATCATGAAAGTCAAGATCGTAAACAAGTCCAGGAACCCTCTGCCGCAGTATGAGACTGCACAGTCGGCCGGGATGGATGTCCGTGCGGACATCGAATCTCCAATTGTCCTCAAGCCTCTTGAAAGGGTACTTGTCCACACGGGCCTCTATGTTTCGCTTCCTGCCGGATACGAGCTTCAAGTGCGTCCCAGGAGCGGTCTTGCCATCAAGCATGGGATTACGGTGCTCAATTCCCCCGGTACTGTTGATGCGGATTACCGCGGCGAACTCATGACTATACTGGTCAACCTTTCTTCCGAACCATATGAGATCAAGCCGGGCGAGAGGATTGCCCAGTACATAGTGGCAAAGCACGAGCGGGTCGAATGGGAAGAGGTTGAGGTCCTCGACGAGACAGAAAGGGGACAGGGCGGATTCGGTTCTACGGGCACAAAGTAGAAGCATATGGAAATAAGCGGTTTATACGAAATATACAAGTCCTGCGGCTATCGCGTGACTACAGACAGCCGTGCGGTAGCGGGCGGGGAGCTGTTCATCGCCCTCAAGGGCGAAAACTTCGACGGCAATGCATATGCATCAAAGGCCCTGGAACTCGGTGCGGCCCGTGCAGTGGTGAGCGCCGGCTCCGACGCAGCTGCTTCCGGCGACCCCAGGATTATAGTTGTCGAGGACACATTTGTTGCGTTGAGGGACCTTGCAAGGTGGCACCGGGAACATTTCCTGGTGGACGGGAAGCCTCTGAAGGTGATCGGGCTTACCGGAACCAACGGAAAGACCACGACCAAGGAACTCGTGCGTGAAGTCCTTTCCCGCAGGTACGCAGTGACCGCTACCGAAGGCAACCTGAACAACGATATAGGCGTTCCCCTGTCACTGCTGAAGATAAGGCCCGGGACCCAGCTCGCCGTCATTGAGATGGGGGCCAGCCACCCCGATGACATCGGCAAACTGACAGATGTGTGCGAGCCCGATTACGGGATCATAACCAATGTCGGCAAGGCCCATCTGCTCGGATTCGGCAGCCTGGAGGGGGTGAAGAAGGCCAAGGGCATGCTTTACGACTGGCTCGCCGCCCACGGAGGAAAGGCCTTCGTCAATGTGGATGATGAGAACCTGTCCCGGATGGCAGCCCAGCGTAACGGGATGGAAACCAGGGGATATGGAATTGAATTATGGCATGGGATCGTCCTCCCCTCAGACCAGTCGCATCCGTATGTCCGCTTTGCCGTTCCAATGAATGCAGGCCTTGTGCCTGAAGAAGGACTGAGCGAAGACCTGCTCGCCTGTGAGACCCGTCTCGTCGGCTCTTACAACGTGAACAATGCCCTTGCCGCCGTCGCCGTAGGGCTGGAGTTCGGCGTACCGATAGATGAAGCTCTGGATGCGATTTCCAGGTATGAGCCCAGGAATAACCGTTCCCAGATGGTCCGCACGGGATCCAATGTACTGATCGTGGATGCCTATAATGCCAATCCGACGAGCATGTCGGCCGCCCTTGACAACTTCGAGATGTCCAGCGCCTCCTCAAAACTGGCCCTGCTCGGGATGATGGGCGAACTCGGAGAAGATTCCCTGGCTGAGCATGCGGCTCTCGTCCGCAGGCTGGTTTCGGAAGGATTCCCTTCCATCCTTGTTGGGGATGAGTTTCGGAATGCTATTGATAAGGTGGGAGGAAAGGCTTTGGAAATCAAGTGGTTCCCTGATTCGGCCTCTCTTGCCGGCTATCTGGCTGAAAACCCTGTGAAAGACACTCTGGTGCTTGTCAAGGGGTCCCGGAGCCAGGCGATGGAGAAGGTGATACCAGTTCTCTGATCCACCTGTCCCAAATGTATTTTTCCAGCGAGACCATGACATATGCTATGGCCAGTCCTGCCATGGCACCGACAAGCACGTCCCCGAGGAAGTGCTTGCCTACGAAGATGCGGCTTACGGAGACGAGGAAAGCCCATGTGTAGATGCATGGCGAAAAAATACGCAGGAACCTGAGTGCTGCGACAAACCTGAAAGAAGCGACGCTTCCGAAAGCAACCCCGAAGCAGTTCGCGGCGTGTGCGGAGAAGAATCCGAATTTTCCTCCGCGTCCTTCCAGGATCCTCAGCCCGTTTCTCAGCATATCATCATCCCAGCATGGCCGGAGCCTTTCCACCATGTGTTTGATGAGGTTTGAAAATTGGTCACAGGCTACTACGATAAGGGCTATTGAAATGATAGTCGAAACGCCTCTCCTCCATCCCCCTTTGAGGATGAGCAGTACGGCGATGGCAAGATAGAGCGGAGCCCAGACTATGCGCTCCGACATGAACTGCCATATGCTGTCAGTAAACGGAACGTGGAGGCTGTTGATAAAGAGCGTAGCCGCCCTGTCAGCGTCCACTATCGAGCTCCAGATCCCTGTCAGTTCGTTCATAGGTTCAAAAAGTTAATTGAGTTCTGTCCACAGCAGGTCCATCAGCGGTTGGAGTCCTTCTCCCGAGACAGAGGAAATCATTACGTGGGGGATGTTCTCAGGAAGCTGCTTTTCAATCCTGGCCTTGGCCTGTTCTGATACGAGATCACATTTTGTAACAGCAATTACCCTCTTCTTGTCAAGCAGTTCCGGATTGTAGAGTTCCAGCTCTTTGAGCAGAGTCTGATACCCTTTGAGGATGCTTTTTTCTTCCGTTGAGATCATGAACAGCAGGATGGAGTTCCTTTCTATGTGGCGCAGGAATCTCAGACCTATGCCTTTGCCTTCATGGGCGCCTTCGATGATCCCGGGGATGTCTGCTATGACGAATGATTTGTCGTCACGGTATTTGACTATGCCCAGGTTGGGCTCAAGGGTCGTAAACGGATAGTTGGCTATCTTTGGACGGGCCGAAGTGACTGCCGACAACAGGGTGGACTTCCCGGCATTCGGGAATCCTACAAGCCCGACGTCTGCCAGCACCTTGAGTTCCAGGATGAACCAGCCTTCCTGCCCATCTTCACCGGGCTGGGCATATCGGGGAGTCTGGTTGGTTGCGGATTTGAAGTTGTTGTTGCCGAGACCTCCCTTGCCGCCGCGGCACAGGATCCTTTCCTGTCCGTCGTCAACCATTTCGAAGAGGACCTCGCCGCTTTCAGCATCCTTGACCACTGTCCCGATGGGGACGTCGAGCCATATGTCTTGTCCGTTCTTCCCCTTCTTGAGGTTCTCTCCTCCGGGACCTCCGTTGTCGGCCCTGGTTATCTTGCGGTATTTCAAGTGGATGAGAGTCCAGAACTGGTGGCTTGCACGGAGGATTATGTGCCCTCCGCGTCCTCCGTCTCCTCCGTCCGGACCACCTTTCGGGATGTATTTGGCTCTGTGCAGGTGCGCTGATCCCGCGCCTCCGTGTCCGGATGCGCAGAATATCTTCACGTAGTCTATGAAATTCGATTCGGCCATAGTTTTATCCTTTCACGGCAAATATATGGATTATTTTCCTTTAATCCGTCATGCCGCTGCTTTCCAGGACAGGCATCATGACAGGGCCGGTCTATGACAGGAATACCAATTCAAGATGCAGTTTTTGTGTCTTGCGGCTGTCAATGGTCAATGCGAGATGTCCGTTTTCCATATTCCGTTTCAGCTTTGCCCCCGGACATCTGACTTTATTCAGCTCAAATCCCTTCGGAATCCTGAAATGCTGTGTCATCGGGAAGCCGCCAACCACGTCGATGTCCATTGAAAGTGTGTTGCCGTTCCATGAGTAATCAGATATCTCTGAAGCCATCATGGTGATATGCCTGTCGCTTCCTATCCATTGCGGGCGGTCCTGCTTCGGATGCAGCGAGAATACCCTTACTCCATGTGCAGGAACGGATGCCTGTATCATGCCATCTTCGCAACTTCCCGCAGAACCGCTCCAGAATTCATATGTTTCCCATGCCAGCGAACTGATTCCCAGTTCCTTTGCCGTTGCGGAGACAATGCCGTCTTCATCCCCCCAGTTGAAAAGGGCAACGACATTGTACGCCGGCATCATGGAATTCTGTACGCCCAGATTCCAGACAGGCAGCATTTCGAAATACGGATACAGGCTCATGGGCCTGACCCTTGCGGCAGGAAGTGTCTGCTGGAGGATCTTCATCTTGTCCATCTTCAAACCGCCAAGCTTGTCTCCGAAGAAAGTCAGCTGCCCGGGCAGGGCGATGACAGTGGCGGAAACCCTGGCTTCTTCTACCGGCAGGTCCTTTACAAGCAAGGTGTCCGGATCGCATATCATCGTTATATTGTGGGCGAAAGCCTGGTTCAGGAAACAGCGTGCCTGATTCATGACGTTCGGCCAGACGACTGGCTTGTTGGGATGCACGATATCTGCTCCGAGGCGGGATGCATCTGCATATGTGGACTCTGGCCCGGTGCTGTGTCCCTGGCATGCCAGCAGGTAACTGTCTTCTCCGATGCCTTCCCGTATCGCCTTTACGCACAGCTCGAATGGATTTGGACATTCGGGATCATGGAAACATGCACGGATTTCAGGCCTTTCGTACAGGTGGGCGCAGTAACCTTGATTCCGGCCGGACATCCCGTCAACCTTGAAATATCGGTATCCCCATTCCCGGGCTGCCGTACGGTGTATTTTCGTGATATGCTCCCTGGCCTCTGGAACAGTGGGGTCAAGGGTGTAACGTCCGTTCCAGCAGGAGATAGCCTTGCCGTCCTTGTCGTGGAGGAACCAATCCCTGTGCTCATTGTAGAATTCAGGGTTGCCGGTCCCGAACGGAGCTGTCCATATGCCCGGGATGAACCCCAGATCCCTGATGTCATCCGCCAGCTTTTTCATCCCTTCGGGGAACTGTTTCCCGTTGACTTCGAGATTCATGTTGTAGAATCCGGAAACTGGGAGTTTGTCTGAATTGCCCTGCCACGACTCGATGTGCCAGATGTCGCAACCGAAAGGTTGCAGATATTTCCTGCCTATCCGGGCCTCTGCCAGGTTGTCTTCCGCCGTGGCAGTGTCAAAATATGTGTTCCACGACATCCAGCCCGTAGGAACCTTATGTTCCGGCTTCGTGGAAATCGCCTTGTAATATGGCATATACCTTCTCTTGAACCAGTCATTGGTCCAAGTGATGGCAAATATGGATTCAGCCGACGAATCTATGCGTCCTGACATCTTGATGCTGAATAATCCGCCATCTTCGCTTGACAGGTCTAGGTCAGATGCGGAAAATGCGACGAGAATGTCTTCTTCCGGAGCGAAAATACTGTCATTATGCTTGTTGTCAACGACTCCAGCCGAGAGGTTGAGGACACGTTCTCCATTTGCAGGGTGCGTTCTGCAGGCGAATGCCTCCTTTTTGCACCTGACCTTCCCTTCAAGTGAGAACAATCCAGGGTAGTTCTGGGCCGAGCGGTGGTAGAACAGGATTTCAAGCCTCCCGCCTGCTGTGTTCAAGACCCAGTATCCCTGTACGTTACCTTTCGGATCCACAAGTGAATACCTGTCCCGGACGCCGTCTCTCGATTCCGCCAGGGTCCAGGATGCTTCATTCGAGATGAACGACAGATGAGCATCGATTTCGACGGAAGGAGCGCTGAGGTGCAGCATCGACTCCTTTTCATCGAAAGCATAGCTCCAATCCCCGGCAGGATTTCCTTGCCTTTCTCCTGTTATTGCGAGGGTATTGTGTCCCTTTGTCTCTGGGGATGAGAAAGCATGCATTAATCCGGATGAAGAGACGGCGACGGTTCCGAGAGTGACGCCTTTGATGAATTTTCTTCTTGTGGTCATGATGGGATACTCACTGGGAATAGTTGTTGTCTGCTTTTCAAAGGTAGTAAATCGAAATCAATTCACAACGCTCTGGGTTAATCATTTTGCTGCTTTCACTCTGCCCGGGATTTATTATATTTGTATTTCAGAGAAAAAGAAGTCATATGAAAAAAATCATTCTGGCGATTGCAGTCTGTGCCGTCTCAACGGTTCTGCCCCATAGCGCCCTGGCCCAGAAGAAGGCCATGGACCATGATGTGTACGACTCCTGGCAGTCAGTTTCGGGAACGTTGATGACGCCTGACGGCAATGTCCTTGTCTATCAGGTGAATCCCCAGCAGGGGGACGGTAATCTTTTTGTCCGGAAATCCATTCCGGCCACGAGGAAGCAGAAGGCCCAGGTGCTCAGCCTTACTGTCCCTCGCGGCTATATGCCTTCCTTGGATCCGGAAGGGAAGTGGCTGTACGCCAGGATCAAGCCGGAATATGCCAAGACCAGGCAGGAGAAGATAGACAAGAAGAAAAAGGATGATATGACCAAGGATTCCCTTGCAGTGGTAGATCTGTCTTCAATGCAGGTGAAGAAGTTCCCCGGAGCCGAGTCTTTCTCGACGGGCTTCTCCTCCAGGCCATATGTCGCCTACAAGACTTCTTGGAAGGGAAAAGACGGCAAGAAAAAACTTTCAGGGATAGTTGTTTACGATCCCGGGACTGGGCAGGCTGACTCCCTTGCCGGAGTTGACAAGTTCGCTTTCAGCGTCGACGGGAAGATGCTGGCCATGACAGCTAAGAAGGACAAGAAAGACAAGAAGGACAGTCTCAGCATTTCAGGGGTGATGATAGCCGACCTGCCTTTCGGAAAGATCGACACCCTGTGCACCGGCGCGGAGTTCTATGGGACTCCGGTATTCAGCGACGGGGGCGGCGTTATGGCATTTACGGCGTCGAAAGACACTAATGCCACGGGCAGCAAGCGCTGCTCCATGTCCCTTGTCCGGATAGGCAAGACATATGCATCGGCCTCCGACCGCAAGAAGGACAGGCCAAGCGGGCACGAGTATTCCCTGAAGGAGATATTCCCCCAGGGACATGAGGTGGAAAAAACTGACAAGTGGACACTTACGGAGACCAGCAAGATATTCTTCTCCAAGGACGGGAAGAGGCTGTTCACAGGGATAGCCCCCCTGACTCCTCCCAAGGACACCACGATAGTGGATTTCGAGACCGCGCAGCTGGACATATGGAACTGGGATGCTCCTTACACTCCGCCCCAGCAGCTTAAGTCCATCGAGAGGCTCCGCAACAAGACATATATGTCCGTAATAGACCTTGAAAGCCCCTCGAAAAAGCTCGTTCCGCTGACGACCTCATTCTTCGACGAGATCCTCCTCCCGGACGGAGGTGAAAGCGATGTGGCTGTCTCTCTCGATGAAGGAAAATATGCCCGTTCCTATGTCTGGACATATGATTCATCAGTTGACGTCGACCTTGTCTCTCTCAAAGACGGTTCCCGCACTCCGGTCGCGAGGAAACTCAACGGCAGCGTCCGCGTGTCCCCTGCGGGCAAGTACCTTTACTGGTACGACTATGACGACCTGGGATGGCACACATATGACATCGCCAGCGGGAAATCGGTGAACCTTACCGGATCGCTCGGGACCAATTTCCATGACGAGGAAGACGACCATCCTTCGCCGGCGGATCCGTATGACCGGAACCCGAGGTGGCTTGAGGGTGACAAGTCCTTGCTGGTGTCAGACCGTTACGATGTGTGGAAACTCTCCCCGGACGGGAGCTCGGCGGTGAACCTTACTGACGGGTCAGGAAGACGGAACCATCTGGTATTCAGGACGGCTGATCCTGTCCCCTTCAGGCTGACCCAGAACCAGTCCTCCTTGCAGGTCAGGAAAGCCCTATCGGAAAAAGAGCCCCTTTGCCTGTCCGTGCGCAATGAGGATGACCAGAGGAGGGGAGTCGGGAAGATCAGCCTCTCCAGGCCCGGGACTCCGGAATATTTCCTCGATACCTTGACTTTCTACTCCGTGATCAAGGCCGAGTCTGCTCCCGTGGTTGCTTTCCAGAAGGGTAATTTCCGCAACTGTTATGACCTCTATCTCACCAGGGACTGGTTCGCATCTGAGGAAAAGGTGACGGCGGTCAATCCCCAGAAAGATGATTACCGCTGGGGGAGGGCCGAGCTTTTCCAGTGGAAGGCATATGACGGCACTCCTCTGAAAGGGCTCGTGTTCATACCTGACGGAGTCAAGGATACTGACAAACTGCCCGTGATGGTCTATTTCTACGAGAAATATTCCGAGGACCTCTACGCTTTCCGCACGCCTGCTCCTTCCCGTTCTACGGTCAACATAACGTTCTATACGAGCAGGGGTTACATCTGCTTTATCCCCGACATCGTTTACAAGGTCGGCCATCCGGGGCAGAGCGCATATAACTGCATATGCTCCGGCGCAGAGGCCCTATGTGCGAAATATCCATTCGCAGATAAAAGCAAGATGGCCATCCAGGGACAGAGCTGGGGCGGATACCAGACTGCGTGGCTGGTTACCCACACGGACATGTTCGCTGCCGCAGGAGCCGGGGCTCCGGTGAGCAACATGACTTCTGCATATGGCGGAATCCGCTGGGAATCAGGTATTACCCGTGCCGGACAGTACGAAAGGGGGCAGAGCCGTATCGGAAAGAGCCTCTGGGAAGAAGGCGGTCTCGACCTTTACATCGAGAATTCACCGGCTTTCTTCGCCGACAAGGTGAACACTCCGCTGCTGATAATGCACAATGATGCGGACGGGGCGGTCCCCTGGTACCAGGGAATAGAGTATTTCTCAGACCTCAGGCGCCTGGACAAGAGGGTCTGGATGCTCCAGTACAACAATGAAGCCCACAACCTTATAGAAAGGAAGAACTGCCTCGACCTGTCGCGCAGGCTTCAGCAGTTCTTCGATCACTATCTCAAGGGAGAGCCGATGCCGGCATGGATGAAGTACGGCGTCCCCGCTACGCGCAAGGGCGAGTACTTCGGATTCGAACCGGCGGAATAATAATTACGCAGTCGGGAACTTGAACAAGACCTCGAGGCCGTCATATGCGGCCTTGAGGCATTTTGGCAGTTTGGCATCCAGCTCCGCCTGGGTACCGTGGAGGGTCCTGGCCATATGCGTAAGATAGACGGGCTGGTCTTTATCGACCGGAGTGTATCTCTTGGTCTTGGTCAAGACTGTAGCAGTGCGCTCGACAAGTCCTACGCTCGAGTGGGTGAATATCCTGAAATCTACATCGTGGTCCATTCCCATGGTGGCTTCCATGATCAGGCCGGTTATGGGATTGCCGGGCTTTACATGTGCGTCAATGCCGATAATCCTAGCTGCGAGTGAGGGAATGCCGCCCGTATCAGTCGCGTAAACCACCCTTGCACCATTCTTTTCAAGGAGGTACAGCTGGGCCTGTTCGAAAGTGTGTGCAGTCCCGTGGTTGGCAGGAAGGGCTGTCACTTTTATCCCGTTGACATTGATGGTAGTTCCTATGTTGACAGGAGTGACGGTTGGAGCAGGTTTGCCCAGCTCCTTTGCAGCAGTTTCAAATTCCTTTATGGCTGCATCGTACCAGGTCTGATTCAGATAGACCTGCTTGATTCCCAGCCCGATCGCTGCGCCGGCGTTAAAGTGGTCAGCATGCGAGTGCGTGTAGAAAATGGTGGTAGGGTGGACGCCGGCTGGAAGCATGTCGGCGTCGGTTGGTGTGAAGTCAATGAGGAAATCATTGTCTACCAGCACGCTGCTAAGCCTGCGAAGTTCTCCTCTGTCATCCCGTCCCTTCCAGTCCGCAGCTCCTGTACCGAGGAAGCGGATGAGTATACCTTCTGCTTTCTTTGAGGTGGTTCCTGATGGAATGGCAGCTGCTTTGAATTTAGAGCAGGCCGTTGCCGCCACAGTAGCTGCAGTGGCTTCTAAGAATTGCCTTCTGTTCATCTTATGTGGTTTTGTTTATTTTCAGTATGCGGTCGGCAAGCGGGGTGGTGACTTTCATGCACAATCCCGTGAAGACCATCAGGATCAATGTTCCGATGCCGATTACGGTTATCCCCTCCGGCCCTTGCGGGCGTCCGAACTGTATCATCGAAAACAGGGCTGTGAAACCGACCAGGAAAAAGTCCAGGCCGATCTTGGTGTTGCTGAATTTCCACCCGAATGTGTCGCTCAGTGCAGAGATGGTCTGGTCTCCGGGGAGCATCCAGGCTTTCCCAACCACTTCCAGGGATATCCCGGCAGCCGTAAAGATTACGGCCAGCAGGCACAGTACGATCCTCGATACGTATCCTGTCGCGACTATCGGGCTGCAGATCCAGATAGCCATGTCAATGAAGAAACTGAAAATGAAGATTGCCGGGATCTGCATCAGGAGAGCCGGCTTGAATTTCTTCCTGAGTATCAGCAGCTGGGCCACAATGAAAGCCATGTTTTCAAGGGCGGTGAATTCTCCGACCGTCCATGACGTGTCCCACAGGTGAAGGATGTAAGGTGGGCAGGGGTAGGGCGCGGTGCCCAGGTCGGATTTGATGGAGAAGGCGGGCCCGAATGCAGCCAATGCCATTCCCAGTGTGGCTACAAGGTAGCGTACTGCGTATTCTTTCGTACTTCTTTTCTCTGATGTCATGTTGCAAAAATGCTGATTATTTCTTAAATTAGCAACGAATATGCTTTAATCCCAGACTGTATTATGAGAAAATATCTTCTTGTCGTTGCAGCGGCTTTCCTGGCTCTTGCGGCTTCCTTGATTTCCGGGCCCGTTGCGGGTGCCCAGACCAGCAGCGAGGGGGTGATCACCCTGCTGCCGATGGACAGCGTCCCCTCCGGGACCGTAATTTTTGTCGATGGCAAGAAAGTCGGTATGGACGCTCTTAAGGCTTTGTTCAACGCTCCGCTCAGAATGGTTACTGTGGGTAAGTATTCGGCCGGGGATGCCACCCTTACAGTGTACACCCAGTCCTATTCCGGAAAGGTCAAGGTCCGGAAGTCAAAGTATTCCTTCTCCGGTGACCAGCTCGGACTCAGTCAGCTGCGCGTGGGCATCGCAGGCGACAGGGTCTCATATGTGGTTGACGGTAAGTTCGTTGAAGCAGGGCAGCCCATTTCGAACCTGAAAATGATCTATGGCATCTCCTGGATGAAGGGAGCAGATGCGGCCAAGAAGTACGGTGCGTCCTATCCGGGAGGGATCGTAATCGAATACCAATCGAAATAACATAATTAAAACACTGAATCATGGAAAGACGTGAATTCCTTAAAACCGCCGGTATGTCCACGGCCGGCATCCTTATCGGAGGCCTGGGCATGAGTGCGTCCAGCTATGCCAGGATCATCGGCTCGAATGATCGCGTTAATGTTGCTGTCGTGGGTTATTCCGACAGGTTCAGGAGCTCACTGCTCCCTGCTTTCCTCCAGAACTGCAAGGGACAGAATTTCGACATCATAGGCGTCTCAGACCTGTGGAGCCTTCGCCGGGAGCAGGCCAAGGCCAATCTCGAAGAAAAGTTCGGACATGCAATCCGTACATATGTCAACAATGAGAAGATGTACCGCGACAAGGATATCGACGCGGTCATCATTTCGACGGCGGACTTCCAGCATGCCCTCCATGCTGCAGAGGCAGCCGAGAACAAGAAGGATGCATATGTGGAGAAGCCATTCGCCGAGACCATGGCTGACGCCAGGGTAGCCCGCGCGGCCATCGAAAAGGCCGGGACCATCGTGCAGATCGGCTCCCAGCGCAGGAGCGCCCCCAACTACCATGCAGCCAACGATTATCTCCGTTCCGGAAAGTTCGGGGACATAGTTATGGTGGAGATGACGTGGAACGTCAACCAGCCTGCAAGGTGGCGCCGTTTCAAGACCGTTCCCCTTCTCAAGGAGGAAGATACCGACTGGAAGCGCTTCCTGATGAACCGTCCGTATCAGGCATTCGATCCGAGGAAATACTTGGAATTCCGCCTGTTCTGGCCGTTCTCATCCGGTATCCCCGGACAGTGGATGGCCCATCAGATCGACACGGTCCACTGGTTCACCGGCTACAATTATCCGCGCAGCGTGGCTGCCAACGGAGGCATCTACCTTTGGAAGGACGGACGTACCAATTATGACACAATGACCGCAGTGCTTGACTACGGCCCGGCCGACAATCCTGAGAAGGGATTCCAGGTGATCTATTCCTCCCGTTTCACCAACAGTGCGGGCGGCACGAAGGAGATCTACTATTCCAACGGCGGCGAGCTGAATCTCGATACCAACATGGTCACCCCGAACGGCGGACTTACCGCACGCAATGCGGCTGATGCAGGAATGAAGGAGAACAGGCTTGAGTCCTTCTCCCTTTCCGAGGCCGCGAAGATTTCGACAGACGCCAACACCGGCGGCGACCCGATGACTACGGCGCATATGCTCAACTGGATGGAGTGCGTCCGCAGCCGCAAGCAGCCGAATGCCAACTATATGGCCGGTTACAACCATTCCATTGCATGCATCATGGTCACTGCGGCTCTCCGTACCCATGAGTACACAGTCTTCGATCCTGCTACCCAGGAAGTCATGGCCGGAGGAAAGGTATTCCAATACTGATGCATATGAAAAGATTGATTTCAGCCCTTGCACTGTTTTCCCTCCTGTGCGGATGCGGCGCAAAAGATGTGGGGGTGTCCTTCGTCCAGGATCCCGCAGGGCGCAAGATAGATGTCATCGTAGGTGGCAGCCTGTTCACTTCTCTGATCTACCCTGAAGATGTGGCGAAGCCTGTCCTGTGGCCCGTCATGTCGGCTTCAGGAAAAGTGATAACCCGTGGCTATCCGCGTGCGCCACGTGCTTTCGAAAGCACGGACCATCCGCATCAGATAGGCATATGGTTCAATTTCGGAGACGTCAACGGACTTGATTTCTGGAACAATTCGTTCGCCATTCCGGCCGAGAAGAAGGATTCCTATGGCTCCATAGTATTTGACAAGGTCCTTTCAGCTAAAGGCAATACCCTGGTTACAAGCTCCAACTGGGTGGATAACAGTGGTAATGTCCTTATGACGGAAGAGACTACGTTCATATTCGGAGGAACTGAGAATGAGAGGACCGTGGTGCGCAGTGCCAAACTGACCGCCGTGAAGGACGTGAAGTTCACCGAGAACAAAGAGGGCATGCTGGGCCTTAGGGTTGACCGCTCTTTCGAGAAGCCCAACAACAAGCCCCAGGCGTACACGGATGCGAACGGCATAGTGACAGAGGTCAAGACCGTCAACAATGAAGGGGTAAACGGTTCATATGTCAACAGCCTTGGCGACAAAGGAGACGATGTCTGGTCAAAAAGGGCTGAGTGGACGATGCTTAACGGCACCAAGGAAGGAGACGACATCTCCATCCTGATAATCGATTCCAAGAAGAATCCCAACTATCCTGGCTGGTCACATGCCAGGGGATACGGGTTGTTTGCCCTCAACAGCATGGGCGGCAGGGCATTTGAGCCGGGCCTGCCTCAGGCCGTCACATATGACCTCAAAGCGGGGCAGAACGTTACGTTCAGTTACAAGATAGTTATAAAGGATGGAGGGTTCCTTACTCCCGAGGAAGCCTCCGGATATGCGCGGGAGTTCAATGGGAAAGGCGGAAAGTAACAAGGCACTGTTCATAGTCAACCCCATTTCGGGGAGCGGAAAGAAAAAGAAGGCGGTCGAGGCGATTGAGAAATGCTACCGCGGCCCGTATGAAATCGTCTATACAAAATACCCAGGACATGCCGAGGAGCTATCGCGTGAGAGCGACAGTTCCCTGGTAGTCGCTGTCGGCGGTGACGGGACTGTAAGCGAGGTCGCCAGGGGAATAGTGGCAGGAGGGGATCCTTCCAAGACTCTCGGGATAATCCCATGCGGGAGCGGCGACGGCCTGGCCCTTCACCTGGGGCTGAGCCGTGATCCGGTCAAGGCGGTAGGATGTCTCAACGGTTACGGGACTGTCATGATGGATTATGCGACGATCAGGGATGACACCCCTGACCGTCCGGAAGGCGCATTCTTCTGTACTGCAGGGGTGGGATTCGATGCCGACGTTGCCGAGGCATTTGCCGCTTCCGGGCATCGTCGCCTCTGGAATTACATCGCCTGTGCACTGCGCCTATGGTGGAAGTTCAAGCCCGGAGACTACAGGGTGGTGGTTGATGGCAAGGAGATTGCCGGGAAGGCTTCAATGATTACGGTCGGGAATGCCAGCCAGTGGGGCAACGGGGCTATGATCGCCCCGCTCGCATCTGTGACCGATGGGGTGCTCGATGTCAGTTTTTCATTGCCTTTCAGTACCTTCCGTATCCCGGCCCTGGCTGTCATGCTCCTTACGGGACGTCTGTACAAGGCGAAGGAGTTGAAGATCCTGAAAGGAAAGGAAGTAAGTATTTATCGAACGAAAAGGGGGGCTGCCCATTATGATGGAGATCCCTGCGTAATGGGTGAGAGGATAGACATCAGGATCTGTCCGGCCGCACTCAGGGTAGCCGTACCTCAAAAGAAGGTTGAAAGCATATGATTGGCAGAAAGAAGATTGAGGATTGGTTTTCGTATTTTGGTCCGAGGCTCGTCGTGGCAGCGGCAGTGGCGGGTTTCATCACCAGGATCGTGCTGATATGCAATCCTGTGACCGTCGTGGATTTTTCCTTGTGGGAATGGTGCAGGATTTTCCTCCTGGGACTCCTTAATGACATCGCATTCGCAGGAATCGCTCTCGTTCCGGCTTTCGTCGTTTACACCACGTTGAACAAGTGGAAATACGGCTCTCCCGCCGGGTGGATCATATGGGGCATCCTGCTTGCCGCGATGCTTTATTTCCTGCTGTTCAATGACATAAGTGACGAATACGGTGGAGTGGTTCCCGGTATCGTCAATGGAATCATGATTGCCTTTTTCGTCCTGTTCAGCATACGCTGGTTCGTCCCGTCCGTGCGGGACGGAAGCCGCAGGGCGACGGTGTACATCACCGGCTTCATATATGCCTTCCTCATCGTTGCCAATATATTCTCCGAGAAGACTTTCTGGGATGAATTCGGAGTCCGTTACAACTTCATCGCCGTCGATTACCTCGTCTACACCAATGAGGTTGTTGGCAACATCTTCGAATCCTACAATATGCCCCTGCTTATCGGCGGGGCCCTGCTGGCAGGTGCGGGTGCCTATTACCTGATGACCATCGACGGGGACGTCAGGGATTCCGGTGTGGGGACCCTGAAGCAATGGGGCGTGAATCTGGCCATCGTGGCCATCTTTGCCGTCGGTGGTGCGCTCTGGCTCCATTACGGCTACAGGAACTTCGTGGATGACAAGGCGTTCGTTACGGAACTCCAGGGAAACGGCTGCTGGAACTTCCTCGAAGCTTACAACAGCAATGAGCTCTCTTACGATGACTTTTATGCCAAGATTCCCGATGACGTTGCGCGTTCTACCCAGAGGCAGCTTTGCGGCCAGGACGCGAACGGGGTGAGGAATGTGGTCAGCGACAAGGCTCCCCAGCTGAAAAACATAGTGCTCATCACTATGGAAAGCCTGAGCGCAGAATTCATGGAGAGGTACGGCAGTACTTCCAATATTACCCCGAACCTTGATACCCTGGCGCGCCATTCACTCGTATTCGACAATCTTTATGCTGCCGGCAACCGTACGGTCCGCGGGCTTGAAGCGGTTACCCTGTGCATCCCTCCGGGAGCAGGGGAGAGCATCGTGAAGAGGCCTGAGTGCGGAGGACGGTTCAGCACCGCGGAGGTCCTCCAGTCATATGGCTACAAGACGCGGTACCTCTATGGCGGGGACAGCTATTTCGACAACATGGAGAATTTCTTCAGCGCCTACGGCTACGAGGTGACCGACAGGAAGAGCTATGCTCCGGGGGAGATCACGTTCGCTAACATCTGGGGTACATGTGATGAAGACAGCTACAAGGTGGCGCTCCGTCTTTGCGATTCCGATGCCAGCTCAGGAAAGCCGTTCTTTACCCACATCATGACCATAAGCAACCATAGGCCATATACTTATCCTGAAGGCAAGATTACATATGAGGGGAACCCCATGTCGCGCAGGGCTGCGGTGAAATACACTGATTTCGCCCTTGGACAGTTCATCGCGGAGGCTTCTTCCAGGCCATGGTTCAAGGAGACCGTTTTCGTCATCCTGGCCGATCACTGCGCCTCCAGTGCAGGCAAGACCAACATTCCGGTGGACAGGTACCACATCCCGGCAATGATCTATTCGCCAGGCTTCATAGAGCCCATGGCTGTGGAAAAGCTCTGTTCCCAGATAGACCTGATGCCGACCCTTTTCTCCCTGCTCGGGTTCAGTTACCAGTCCCGCTTCTACGGACGCGATATCCTTGCCGACGACTTCAGGGAGCGTGCATTCATGGCTACCTACCAGAATCTAGGTTATTATGCTGACGGTATCCTGACAGTGCTGTCCCCGGTCAGGAGGATCGAGCAGTTTGCAGTTGAACCAGATTCACGCTGGACTCACAGTGAGACGCTTATGGAGACTCTTGACGAACAGACCCTCCTGGAGGCTCAAAGCTGCTATCAGTCAGCGGCTTTGAATAATTGAAAAATAGGGCTATCTTTGTGTGGAGATACGTGTATGAACCTATACGAAGAACTTTGCAAGGATTACCGTTTCCGCGAGGGATTGCACACATGCATTAACTGCGGGACCTGTACTGCCATATGCCCTGCGGCGGAATTCTACCGCTATGATCCGCGCCGGATCGTGGATATCGTCCAGAGAAAGAACGAAGATGAGATAGAGGCCCTGCTCAAGAGCGATACCATATGGTACTGCGGCGAGTGCATGAGCTGTTCCACCCGTTGCCCGCGGACCAACACTCCGGGGCTGGTGATCATGGCCCTCAGGGCGATGTCCATACGCCATGGCTTCTTTACTGCCAGCGAGAAGGGCAGGCAGGTTTATCCGCTTACCAAGCTGTTGACGGGCAATATCCTGAATTATGGTTACTGTGTCTATCCCGAGACATTCAAATGGGAAGACCATCAGGAGAGCGGTCCTGTCTTCAAGTGGCATCTGGAGCATCTCAAGGATGACTTTGAAAGGATCGGGGCCAATTACCAGGGAACGGGACCGGGTGTCCTCCGCCGGATCCCCCAGGAGGACCGTGATGAGCTCAAGGCGATCTTCGACGAGACCGGAGCCACTGACCAGATCAACCTGGTCGAAAGGTGTTCCAAGGCAAAGGCCGAGGAGATGGGAATGACGCTGGAGGAATACGGGAAGTACACGTTCGAGTACAATTCCGGAAACGATTTCGACAAATGATTTACCAGGGCAAACAGAAGATATGGGCGGATTATCAGAAGGAAATACCTGATGATCACTGGTATTATGTCCGCAGCTGCATCAGGCAGAACTTTTTCCCGGGCTCGGAGAAGATGTTCACCAAGATAACCAGGGACGACCTGGGACTGGACATGCACGAGAATGCCCATCACACCACTTGCGGGGGCATAGCCTATCACTGTGACACGATTCCGCAGGAAACTGTCATGACCATTGTGGCACGCCAGTTCGCGTTGATGACTGAGGCGGGATATGAGAATTACTGCTGCTCATGCATCACCTCTTTCGGCAATTACATAGAGACCCTTGAATCCTGGCACGAGTTCCCCGAACTTGAGGCCCGTATCCGTGAGCATCTGTGGAAGAGCTGCAAGCGGGAATTCAACAAACCGAAGTACATCGCCCACACTTCCGACGTAATCTACAAGCACCGCAACGAGATAGCCGAGAAGGCGAAATTCCGCCTCGTGGACAAGAACACCGGAGAACCTCTCAGGGGAGTTGAACACATAGGTTGCCACTACAACAAGATGTTCCCCAGCAAGGGGGTAGGCGGGGCGGAGTATCCATATGTCCTGTGCGGCATGATCGAGAGCTGGGGCGGCCAGGTAATCGATTATCCCGAGAGGCGCCATTGCTGCGGCTACGGATTCAGGCAGTACCACATAAAGGCCAACAGGGGCTATTCCTTCGCCAATACCCACAAGAAATTCGAGAGCATGGAGCCCTACCATCCCGATTTCATCCTGACCAACTGCCCCGGTTGCCCGTATTTCCTCGACAGGTGGCAGTACGTCACCGCGGAGACCGAAGGCAAGACCTATGGTCGCAACGGCTGTGGGATACCGGTATTTACATATGAGGAACTGGCCTCGCTTGTCCTCGGGTACGATCCCTGGGACATCGGACTCCAGATGCACCAGGTGGCTGTAGAGCCTTTCCTCGACAGGATAGGCATTGAGTACGATCCTGGCGCGAAGTATCTGGGCGTGAATAAGAAAGACTTGGGACGCCCGTCACTTCCAGAGCATATGGTCTGCTTTTAAACAAGGAATATGAAAGAGACAGTTGTCATAATAGGTGGCGGAATCGCCGCGATAGAGGCTGCCAGGCAGCTTCTGTCCCTGGGCTATTCCCCGCTTATCGTCGAGCGCAGCAACAGCCTCGGCGGTCACGTCGCACAGTGGCACCGGCTTTTCCCGGACATGACTCCTGCCCAGGATCTGGTCAGGCAGATGATTTCCTCCATATCCCAGGCTGAGATATGCCTCGGAACAGAGGTGGCATCGCTCAACCGCCTGAAAGACGGTTATAGCGTTGTGCTCTCAAACGGACGCAACGTGGTGTGCCGTGCGGTCCTCATCGCTACCGGTTTCGACCTCTTCGATGCGAGGAAGAAAGAAGAATATGGCTATGGCATATACAACCAGGTAATGACCAACCGTGACCTGGAGCAGTGGTTCAATACCGGCAATGACCCCAGGGTGCGTAATCCGAAGAGCATCGGTTTTGTGCACTGCGTGGGAAGCCGTGACCTGAAGGCCGGGAATTCCCAGTGCAGCAAAGTCTGCTGCGTCACTGCGATCAAGCAGGCCATAGAGATGAAGGAGAGATTCCCGGCGGCACAGATCTATTGTTTCTACATGGACCTGCGCCTGTTCGGAAAGAAATACGAAGATTTCTACATCAATGCCCAGAAGGATTTCGACATCCATTTCATCAGGGGCAGGGTCTCCCAGGTGGACGAGACCATCGACGGGGGAGTAGTAGTAAAGGCTGAGGACACTCTCAGCGGGAAACCCTTGAAAGTGAGCCTCGACCTCCTTGTCCTCATGTCCGGGATGGTGTGCAATGCGGGGTCTGCCTCGATTGCCGGGATGATCCGGGCGGATGTTGATACCGACGGATTCCTCCGCAGCAAGGACAACGTTTACAATATCGTTGAAAGCAACAGGCCGGGGATATTTTTCGCAGGGGCCTGCACAGGCACCAAGACCGTCCCGGAGACCATATCCGAGGCCCGTTCCGCAGCGCTCTCCATCCATAATTACCTGAAGGGATGATAGATTTCGGATTCAAGAAGGCTAAGAGCTCCACGGTCAACCTCGATGAGGTTGACATGCGGCTCTATTATGCCGTCGCCGAAATCGAGCCGGATATAAAGCGCTGCATGGAGTGCGGCAGCTGCACGGCTGCCTGTACTTCCGGCCCGTTTAACGGGATGAGCCTGCGGCAGGTCATTCACGGACTGCAGAGGGGAACTGACGTGCGTCCTATGATAAGCGGGTGCATGCTTTGCGGGAAGTGCTCCATGGTCTGTCCGCGTGGGATCAACACCAGGCACCTGCTTTTGACTATCTCAAGGATCTATTCGAAATGATTGAGGACAGGATAGCTAACGGTTTTTCACCTTTCGTAATCCCATTCATGGTGGGAATGGCCTTCGTCCTGGGCTATTGCATCATCGGGATGGTAAGGCTCCTGCTTCAGCTGCCGGGCGAGGACAGGAAGAAGTTCCTGGTCTCCCTGATCACTCCCTCTACAATGTTGAAGAATGTCCGGGACCTTTTCCTGGACTGCCTGTTCCATGTGAAACTGTGGAAAAGGAAGCCCCTCCTGGGGTATATGCATTCGAGCATCGCTTTCGGCTGGTTCATGATCATCCTCCTCGGGCACATCGAAGTCGCGCTGTTCCTTCCGCACAGGCTGAAGACCTTCTATTATCCGATCTTTTTCAATTATTTCGTCGCCGAAGAGGGCCGGACCCTGAAGGGCTCTGTGTTCTTCTTCCTGATGGATTTCTTCCTCCTGGTCATCCTCAGCGGCATTATCCTCGCCATAATCAAGAGGATCCGTTCACGCTGGTTCGGGATGCGGCGCACTACAAAGCTTACGGCTGTTGACAGGATCGGCCTTTATTCATTGTGGCTGATTTTCCCGTTGAGGCTTCTTGCAGAAGGGTTTACGGCTCACATCAGCGGCGGCAGCTTCCTGACCATGCCTGTGAACTGGGTGGTCCAGCATGTGTTCTCTTCCCCCGGGTTCTTTGACAATAACCTGCATATGCTGCCTACCTGGTGGGCGTACTCGATAGACCTCGCCGTCTTCATGTTCGTACTGCCTTTCTCCCGTTACATGCACATCCCGGCCGAGATGCTTCTGATCCCGATGCGCAATGCGGGCCTTAAGATACGCAATGCCAGGAAGGGATTCGCCAAGGCTGTAGTCTACAGTTGCCCGTCCTGCGGAGTCTGTATCGATGCCTGCCCGATGACGGTGAAGAAAGCTAACGTGAAATACTCTACGGTGTATCTCAACCGCCAGATACGCAGGGGCAACGAGGATAAGATTGAGGAAATTTCCGACAAATGCCTCATGTGCGGGAAATGTTCGGCAGTATGCCAGGTCGGAGTACAGGGGCCGGAACTCAGAGTTGCCCAGAGGGCTGTCCGCAAATATGCCGTCCCAGGCGATTTCTCGTCCATCAATACGGTCCCGCTGACCATCGCCGCAGGACAGGGTACAGGCAACGTGGCCTATTTCGCAGGGTGCATGACGGCCCTGACTCCAGGCATATCGCGAAGCGTCGAGTCCCTCCTGAAGAAGTCCGGAGTGGATTACAAGTTCCTGGACAGGGACGGCGGCTTGTGTTGCGGAAGGCCTATGCTGATGGCAGGAAGGATTAAGGAGGCGCATCAGATAATGGCCAAGAACAGGGAGATCATCCTGTCCAGCGGGTGTGACACCCTTCTGGTGAGCTGCCCGATATGCTACAAGGTTTTCAAGGAAAACTACGATCTTGAGGCTGCCGGAGTCAAGGTGCTGCATCACAGCGTCTATTTCGAATCCCTCGCGGCTTCCGGTAAGCTCAAGATAGAACATGACCTGCTGAACCTCGTTTTCCATGACCCGTGTGAACTCGGAAGGGGAAGCGGAATCTATGAGCAGCCCAGGAACCTGCTTGCCCTTGCCGGAAACCTGGTCGGGGCTGAGCAGGACAGGAAGATGAGCATATGCTGCGGTGGTTCACTCGGTTCTCTCACCCTGGACTTCCAGCAGCGTGAAGACATGACCCGCAATGCGCTCAAGAACCTGTGCGCTGATGTCCCGGACATCATAGTTACGGCGTGCCCGCTCTGCCGCAGCACCCTTCGCCGCTACGCCGACAGGCCAGTTCTGGACATCTCGGAAGTGGTTGACAGATTTGCGGTTGCCCGTGGACTGGAGCGCTCCGCATGAGTGTCTATGCCGCCATCGACCTCAAGTCATTCTACGCATCAGTAGAATGCGTGGAGAGGGGGCTGGACCCTCTCGATACCAATCTTGTAGTCGCTGATGTCAGCAGGTCGGACAAGACCATATGCCTCGCTGTCTCTCCCTCCCTCAAGGCTTACGGCATTCCCGGGCGGGCAAGGCTGTTCGAGGTCATACGCAAGCTTGAATCAGTTAATTACGACAGACGTCGCCAGGCTCCCGGACGCAGGTTCTACGGATCTTCCCATTTCGCATCCGAACTTGCAGCCCATCCGGAGCTGAGTGTCGGCTACATCGCGGCGACTCCAAGGATGTCGCATTATATAGACTTCAGTACCAGGATATACGGAATCTACCTCAGGCACGTCGCTCCCGAGGACATCCATGTCTATTCGATAGACGAGGTCTTCATTGACCTGACGTCATATCTGGAGAACAGCGGCAAGACTGCCCACGAGATGACCATGGACATGATCCATGAGGTCCTCGCTGAAACTGGGATCACCGCAACTGCGGGGATAGGAAGCAATATGTACCTGGCGAAGGTCGCAATGGATATAGTGGCAAAGCATATGCCTGCCGACAGCGACGGAGTGCGTATCGCCGAACTGGATGAGATGTCGTACCGTTCCCTGCTTTGGAATCACGAGCCTATTACCGATTTCTGGAGGGTGGGGCATGGTACGGCGGAGCGGCTGGCCTCTTACGGGGTCAAGACCATGGGACAGGTCGCCAGGCTTTCTCTGGTTAATGAGGAGGCCCTGTACAAGCTCTTCGGGATCAATGCCGAGCTTCTCATCGACCATGCCTGGGGCTGGGAGCCGTGTACGATGCCGCTGATCAAATCTTTCCGCCCTGAGTCCAATTCCATCGGAAGCGGACAGGTCCTCATGGAGGGATATGACCTGAAGAGGGCAAGGGTCGTGGTCAAGGAAATGGCTGACTCGCTGGCACTTGAACTTGTTGACAAGAAACTTGTAACCGACCAGGTCGTCCTGACTGCCGGCTTTGAGGCCGGGAATCCGGGGGAGCCCCCTCCCAAGCATGCCCACGGTTCCTCCAATCTCGGGAGGCTGACTTCATCCTCCCGGCTGATATCAAAGGCGGCGATGGAGATCTTCGACAGGATAATGAATCCTGCATTAAAGGTGCGCCGGCTCGGGATAACCGCAACCCATGTGGTCCCGCGCGATGTGGCTGGTTTTCATTCAGAGGCGGTTCAGCTTGACCTTTTCGAGGATTCCGCGGAGCTTGAGCGCAGGCAGAAGGAAATGGAAGAGTCATTGAAGAAGGAACGCGCCCTTCAGGAGACCGTGCTGAACCTGAAGAAGCGTTTCGGCAAAAATACTGTCCTCAGGGGATTCAATTTCGAAGAAGGAGCTACCGGACGGGACAGGAACATGCAGATAGGAGGACACAAGGCATGACGGGTGAAGACTATTCTGACATAATTTCTCTTCCGCATCATGAGTCTTCGGTGCATCCCAGGATGCCTCTTGCACAGAGGGCAGCCCAGTTTGCCCCTTTTGCAGCCCTTTCAGGATATGATGAGGCCATAGCGGAGCGGGCAAGACTTACTGACAATGTGGTGGAAGATGAAAGCAAGACAGGTGCGCTGAACCTGAAAGCCCAGATCCTGCGGAGTCGTCTTTCGCAGCATCCCGCATTGAAAGTGAGGTATTTCCGCCCGGATGAAAGGAAAGCGGGAGGAAAATATGTGTCAGTGTCCGGCAGGTTGAAAGACATTGACGACGTCAGGCGGCAGTTTGTCATTGAGGAAGTGACTGCGGATGATGTTGTCAGGGTAGACGTAGAAAGCATCGCCGAAATAGAGATCCTTTGACGCTTTTGTGTCAAAATCAGTATATTTGCAGGGTTAATCAATTACGTATGAAAAGAATATTGTTATTTGCGGCTTTAATCATCGCCGCAAGTTGCGGAGTAAGGCCTTCGGCCGCTTCGGTCAGCGCTCCTCAGGCCGGGAATGCTCCGGCCAAAGTCTATTTTATACCTGACGTTTCGTCTGAAGCCCTCATCCAATCCTACAAGGCTCTCGGACGTGCTGCCACCGGTAAAGTCGCCGTGAAGATTTCCACCGGAGAAGCCGGGAATGACAATTACCTGCATCCGGAACTGATTGCCGGGCTGCTCAAGGAAGTGAAGGGCAAGATAGTGGAGTGTAATACGGCATATGGCGGAAGCCGCCAGGATCCGGCCTTGCATGACAAGACCATTGAAGAGCATGGTTTCAACAAGGTCGGCGGGGTCGACCTTATGGACCGCGAGGGCGAGGTTTCCATTCCTGTCCCGAAGGGATCAGTCGTCCTTAAGGATGACATAGTGGGCAAGAACATGCTCAACTATGATTTCATGGTGGTTTTGAGCCATTTCAAGGGACATGCGATGGGCGGTTTCGGCGGAGCGCTGAAGAACCTGTCGATAGGATGCGCTTCCACCAACGGGAAGGCATATATCCACACCGGAGGGAAAGACCGCACGCTTCAGGCTGACACCTGGTCAGACAAGAAGCTTGCCGGCCTGGACGAGTTCAAGGATGCGATGGCGGAGGCCGCTGGTGCAGTGGTCAATCATTTCGGGGAGAAGATACTCTATATCAATGTAATATACCGGCTGAGCGTCGATTGCGACTGTGACAGCCATCCTGCTGCTCCCCAGATGAAGGACATCGGTATCGCCGCCAGCCTGGATCCGGTAGCGCTTGATCAGGCCTGCGTTGACATGATATTCAACAGCGACGATCCCGGCAACAGGCATATGGTCGAGAGGATAGTTTCCCGCCACGGGACCCGCATCCTCTACTGGGCACAGCATCTGGGCTATGGATCCCGCGATTACGAGCTTGTGAAGCTGTAGTTAGGAAACGATACTTATAAGTCTTACGTCAGGGCTGCTCTGAAGCATGTCTGTAATTGCTTCCAGGTAGTTTCCCTGACGTATTTTTATGTCAAGGTTGACGGTCAGGGTGTTATCCTTTTCCTGCGTAATGGAATAGGACCATACCCTGACTTTCTTTTCTTTCAGGGCATCCGCAATTCGCAGGAATGCTTCACGAGAATCGGCTGAAAAAGTCAGTGCGACGGATTTTTCTCCAAACACCGGGAGATTGTGGGTGATTTCCAGTACAAGCAGGACCAGTAACGTTGCGAAACCGCTGATGATATACATCCCTCCGCCGCAGGCCATGCCTATCGCAGAGGTAACCCACAGTCCGGCTGCAGTGGTCAGCCCTCGCACGGAATTCTTCTGGAAGATGATGATTCCGGCTCCGATGAAACCTATGCCTGACACCACCTGGGCGGCGACCCTTGATGCATCAAAGCGCCCTCCATCCATCAGTGTGGCGAACCCGTATTGTGAGATGAGCATGAAAAGGGCTGAACCCAGTGCGACAAGGAAATGGGTCCTGAAACCGGCTTCTTTTGAGCGGAATTCCCTCTCAAGCCCGATGAGGCCGCCGAGAATCCCGGCGATGCAAAGGCGGATGATGAATTGTGTTGTCATTGTCATTTTGATGATAATTCTATTGTAATACGCAAGAAGGCGACGGTCTGCCACTCACCGTAGCGCCAGAACAGGCTCAGGACCGGCTGGAGCATGACCGGCCCGAAAATATGGGCGTAATTGAATTCAAGATGGAAGGAATCATCATGATCCTGGCTGAAGTCGGCCAGGCTGGCGCATCCTCCAAGTAGGTTGTGCTCATTGAAAGTGTATATGGCTCCCGTTCCCAGGTAGTTCCGGCAGGGCTCTCCCTTTCTCCCGAAGTAGTGGCTGGCTTCAAAGAAAATGTCTGTCTTTTCCCGGATTTTCTGGGTATGCGTGGCGTACATGGCCATCCCGTGCCCTCCGTAGAAGTCCGGACCGACTGTCATTCCGATGGTACTCTTCCTCTTGTCTGTTTCAAGTGAAAGGGATGTCAGGTTCCTGACTCCTCCCTTGAAACGGAACTGCTCGGAAGGTTTTTCAACGCTTTCCCCTTTGTAGAATGCCGTCTTCAGCATGAACATATCGCTGATCTGCCACTGTGCCATTGCCATGAGGGTAGATGTCGAGTAGTTCGCGAAGTCATAATTGGCCGAAAGGGTAGGAGGCAGGCCATGGGCCGATCCCAGGAAGAAGCCGAGCGCTTCGTCATCGAAGAAATCGGGATCTGTGTTCCTGATCCCTGCGAAGAGCCAGACAGGACCTATCTGCTGGCCAAGTCCGAGTATGGACAGGCGGAACGGACTCGGCTCGGCATCAAGCTGGGAAAAAGTTGATATGTCGTCGCTTATGTAGTTCAGCTTGTGCTGCTTGGCGAATGTCATGCCGTCGAACCTTAAGTCGGCCCCTTTCCACAGTTGTACATCGATGCTGTAGCTCAGCAGGGAAAACATGTTGAATCTCCCGTTGTCGGGACGGAACTGGCCTTCCGCAACTCCAAGCACGTTCCAGTCAAAACGCTCTTGTGCGCGGCATATGCATAGGCCGCAGCACAGTGTTATCATTATTATGAACAGGTGTCGCTTCATGTCGGAATACTATATGCAAGTTAGCAAAAACTTTTCGATAGTCCTGCTTTTTTCCTAAATTAGCAGGATTGTAACACATTTTATCTGATCGGTCCGATGAAAGAAATCTATTTTGCAGGAGGGTGTTTCTGGGGTACTGAGCATTATATGAAGCAGATAAGGGGAGTACTTTCTACCAGGACGGGCTATGCGAACGGAATCACGGAGAACCCTACTTACAAAGATGTATGTACTGATACTACCCGGTTCGCTGAGACAGTGCATGTGACATATGATCCTGAAGTACTTCCGACCGAGCTTCTCGTCAGGCTGTATTTCAAGGCCGTGGATCCGACCAGTGTCAACCGGCAGGGGGAAGACACCGGGACACAGTACCGGACCGGGATCTATTATGTGGATGAATCCGACCTGCCGGTAATAAAGAAAGTCTTTGACGAGGTCCAGTCGGAGTATTCCCTCCCTTTGGCCGTCGAGGTCATGCCGCTGGAGAATTTCTACCTGGCGGAGGATTACCATCAAGACTACCTGGACAAGAATCCTGCAGGCTACTGCCACCTTCCTGTGGCCCTGTTCGAGTATGCCAGGAAAGCGAACTGAATGCAGATATCATAACATCTTGACCATATGGCTAAATTGGATTCTAAAAGCGAAAGGTTCCTGTCTCCGTCAATGAAGATGGCGGACCTGATCAATTCAGAACCTGGACTGTTGAATGTCGTCAACCATTGCGGAATGACCCTCGGTTTCGGAGAGGATACGGTCGAGGAATGCTGTCTGCGCCGGGGCAGGGATCCTTATACTTTCCTGACTTTGTGCAGGTTGGTCCTGTTCAATGGCTATGTGCTTTCCGAGGCTGAATTCGGACGGGTCAAGATCGATGAAGTAACTGACTACCTTAGAAGTTGCCATGATACTTACAAGGACAGCTGGCTCCCCGTACTGGAGGAGGGAATCGGAAAAGTCCTATCATGCCGCCCTGAAGCCCAGAGGAAAGTCATTTCCGAGTTTTTCGGGAAGTTCAGGGATGAACTCAAGCATCATTTCGAGGTAGAAGAGCAGAAGATATTCCCATCCTTATATGAAATAGGCAGGCGCGGCCGCGGCACCCTGAAACTCTTCTCGGAGGAACACGGGAATATCGGTGAAAATATCCAGGACCTTATCAACTTGCTGCTTAAGTACATCCCGTATGGGACGAGTGATCCGGATGTCATTGTACTGCTGTCCCATCTGTATTCTTTGAAGCGGGACTTGGCAGTCCATTCCAGGATCGAGGATTTCCTGATCCTGCCGCTGGTGAAGGGAGGCAAAAACCATGAATGAGAGGACCAGAGTACTTATAATCAGCCCTTCGGAAATCATTTCAAGCGGGCTGAAGGCCATCCTGGCCCATACCGAGTTTGTCGTTGAAGACTGTCTCGTCGATGTCCCGGATTCTGCCGATTCAGACATGATCCTGATAGATCCTGTCATAACATCCTACAATTCAGTCTTTTCCTTCGATGTCCCGGTGGTAGCCATCATCCATGCCGCATATGATGAGAGATCTCTCAGCCAGTTCTCCGAAGTGATCAGCATCTATGACCGGCCACAGGCTATGATAAGGAAACTGCGCAAGGTGGTCTCCGGAGCCTCTGAAGACGATTCCCTCCAGGACGGCCGGGAATTGTCCCCGCGGGAGAAGGAAATCCTTGTCTGCGTGGCGAAAGGAATGCTCAACAAAGAGATAGCCTACAAGTACAACCTCTCCATTTTCACCGTCATGACCCATCGCAAGAATATCGCAGCCAAGACCGGGATAAAGTCCATAGCCGGCCTTACTGCATATGCTATCCTGCAGGGGCTGATAGACATAGAGTCGATCAAGTGATACTGTGCTTTTCGCGGTATTCGGAAGGCGGTAACCCAAGCACGCGCTTGACATATGTCGTGAAGAAGGATTTGCTGGAGAAATTGAGGTTGTCGCATATGTCGTCAATGCTCAGGTCAGAGTTCTCCAGCTGTTCCATTATCAAGGTTGCGGAGTAATGGTCGATCCACTGCATGGCTCCTGATCCGCCGGCTTTTTCACAGATCCGGCTCAGTTGCCTGGGGGTGACATTGAGTTTGTCGGCGTACCATGCAACACGTCTGTGAAGATGGCAGTTTTCCTTGACAAGCTGCTGGTACTTCATGAATATTCCCGCAACGTCGTTGCCCAGCCTGTGCTCTTCTTCAGCCGGAGCGGAATCATAGACGTCCCAGATGTCATACATGAGGATCTGCAGGCTCTGGACAAGAGCTTGGACAGAGTACCTCCCGCTTTGTGACGACCTTTTCTCCAGTGAAAGCAAGTCGTTGATGATAAGGTCTTTCGAGATCCCGGAGAGGTGGACTGACGGGTGCATCCTGGCATGGATGAAACCTCGTGACTCCCACACCATCCCGTTTCCCATGCTGCGCATGAAACCCCTCGGAACGGAAAGGATCAGGCATTCGAAATCATCTGAAAACTCAAAGCCGGAGAAATCCACGTCCCCCTGAAGGATTACCAGGTCATCCTGCCTGAAGGTTATCCATTCCTTTTCGCGGAAGAAACCGCCATTGCCCTCCAGGCATACGAAGTGGACATGGTAGTCCCCGTGGAGTACATTGGGCAGCACCTTGTCACCGGGGTACCTGAGAATCCTTATGCCGCTCTCGGAAATCATTGAAACAAAATGGAAAAAAAGTGTAACGCCTTTACGGAGGCCATATGCTAATTTTGTACAAAGATAATTATAAAATTATGAACGTTAAGGCATTCGCAGCATATGTAATCATCGGTATCTCCCTCTGTTTCCAGGCATATGCCGATGTGAATCCCGCTGACACGGTCAATGTGATTGATGAGTCCGTGGTTACCGGAACGCGTGCGCGGACCCTGTCCGGTTTCCTGCCGCAGACAGTAAGCGTGGTGAACCATGGGCAGCTTGCTCAGACACAGCGTATCAGCATTCTTCCAACCCTTGATGAGTTTGTCCCCGGCATGTTCGTCACATCAAGGGCAATGCTCGGATACGGGGTCAGCGGCGGTGCTGCCGGCGGAATCAGCATCAGGGGACTTGCCGGAGGAAGCGGGCAGATGATGGTCCTTATAGACGGCCATCCGCAGTACCAGGGAATCTTCGGCCATCCCATCTCCGACTCTTATCAGACCATGATGACCGAACGCGTCGAGGTACTCAGGGGACCGGCTTCGGTCCTATATGGAAGCAATGCCATGGGCGGAGTCATCAACATCATTACCAGGCAGTCCCTTGAGGATGGCGCCCACACCGACATCAACCTTGGGGCCGGCAGCTGGGGTACCGTGCAAGGTTCGGTTTCGAACCGCTTCCGCAGCGGAAAATTCTCGAGCGTGGTGTCCGGACAGTATTCCAGGACCGACAATCACAGGCCGAGGATGGGTTTCGAACAATACGGCGGTTTCCTGAAACTCGCATATGACTTCTCAGACCATTGGGATGCCTATTTCGACGCTGATGTGACCCACTTCAATGCTTCTTATCCAGGTCCGGTCTCAGGTCCATTGTTCGATGCGGACCAGTGGATTACCCGCTCTGTCCTGACACTGGCCGTGAACAACCGCTACGAAAAGACGGAAGGTTCGGTGAGCCTGTACCATAACTTCGGATTCCACAAGATCAATGACGGACATCCGGCGGATGCGGCACCCCAGAAGAACCTGTTCCGCTCGTCAGATGCCCTCTCCGGTGTGTCCGCATGGCAAAGCGTACGGTTCTTCAAAGGCAATACCACCACGTTCGGCTTTGATTTCCAGAACATTTACGGAAAAGCCTGGAATCAGGTGATTGAAACCGGTGAAGACCTGGATCCCATGACAGACAAGACTGAAACCGAGTTTGCCGGTTACGTGGACTTCCGCCAGGACCTTACAGAATGGCTGACAGTCGACGCTGGCGTCCGTGTGGATCACCACAGTGTCTCCCATACGGAGGTGGTGCCGCAGGGCGGACTCGCTTTCAGGATCCTTGGAGGAGAGCTCAAGGCAATGATCAGCAAAGGATTCCGCCGTCCGACAATAAAGGATATGTACCTTTTCAGGCCTGCAAATCCTGAGCTTGAGCCAGAGAGGCTCTGGAATTATGAACTGGCATGGAAACAGTCTGCAGGCAATGTCAGCTACGGGGTGAACCTATTCTACCTCAAGGGAGACAACATCATCCTGACCCAGATGGGCGAATCCGGTCCGAAGAACGTAAACAGCGGCGCCATTGAGAATTACGGCGCAGAGGTGGATCTCAGGTGGAGGATTTCCGGCAACTGGAACCTTATGTCGAATCTCAGTGCGCTGCACATGGAGAACAAAGTTGTCGGGGCTCCGGAATTCAAGGCTTACCTTGGACTGAACTATCACACCGGCCCGTTCAACATCACAGCCGGGGCTACACAGGTCTCCAACCTGTACACCTTGACCGGTGCGGAACCGGTGAAGGAGAATTTCTTCCTTCTCAGCCTGAATGCCAGCTACAGGGTCCTGGACTGGCTGAGCCTGTGGGCGCGCGGGGACAACCTCCTTGCACAGGAATATGAGATCAATGCCGGTTACCCCATGCCCCGCGCGACATTCATGTCCGGGATATCCATTTCATTCTAGCTCCTTCCAGGGATGAGCTTGTCATGTTTCCCCGAAAATGATTAACTTTCGGGGAAACAATCGTAAAATGAAGGTAATAATCATAACCGGGGCAAGCAGCGGCATAGGATATATCTCAGCCCGTGAACTTGCCCTTGCCGGCAACAAGGTGTATGGAGCGGCCAGAAGGGTGGAGAAGATGGATTCCCTGAAGGAGTATGGGGTAGTGCCGCTGAAACTGGACGTAACTGATGAGGACTCAATCCGCCAGGCAGTGGAAACGGTGATTTCCGAGCAGGGGAGGATTGACGCTCTGGTGAACAATGCTGGTTTCGGCATGATGGGACCGGTGGAGACCGTCTCCATGGAGGATGCCCGCAGGCAGATGGAAGTCAACCTGTTCGGCATGGCGGCGATGACCCGCGCCGTACTTGCCCAGATGCGCAGCCAGGGAGAGGGAAGGATCATCAACACATCTTCCATGGCCGGCAGCGTCCCCATCCCATATGGAGCATGGTACAATATTTCGAAGTATTCCGTTGAGGCTTTCAGCGCTGACCTCCGCATGGAAGTCAGGCCTTTCGGGATAAAGGTGTCCGTCATAGCTCCGGGACCTATTCACACCCAGTGGGGCACGATTGCGGCAGATCATCTCCAGAGGACTACGGAAGGAACTGTTTATGAGGAAAATGCGGCTCGTGAAGCTGAGGCTTTCAGGTTCGCATACACTTCGTCACTGCTCCCGGGACCGGAGAAGGTTGCCTCTTGCATATGCAAGGCAGTCCTGTCGCCCCACCCCAGGTTCCATTACCGTCCGGGACCGTCTGCTTCGGCCTCCGTCATCGCGCACAGGCTCATGCCTTCGTCATGGTGGGATGCCATGGTCTGCATGGTCTGGAAGTGGAGAGGGGACAGGTGGCCTTTCAGGAAAGTTCCTTCGGAATGATGGATGCCTGCTCCGGGAGGCGGGTCTTGGACGTTATCCTGGATTTGGAGCGCTTAGGCTTAAGGCCCATTTCCTCAAGCCTGCTGATCTTGCTTATTACGCTTTGGTCCGAATCGCTCAGGCGCTTGCGGGCGGTGTCATATGCATTCGTGGCGTTTTCCAGCGATTTGCCTATCTCTACGAAACTGTCCATCCAGTTCCTGAGCTGGCTCATCAGACCCTCGGCAGCACTGTAAACCCTAGCGATATCTTTCTCCTGATTGTGCTGCTTCCAGCTCATGGTTATCATGTTCAGGACGATTACCAGGGTCATCTGGCTGACTATGAGAACATTGTTCTCCCTGGCTACCTGCCACAGCGTGGGATCTTCGTCCAGCATCAGGCGGAATGCGCCCTCCATGGGGATGAACATGATGTTGAAGTCCACTTTCTGCTTGCCTGCGGGGATGTACGAGGCGTAGTCTTTGTCTTTCAGCTCGTTCACATGGTCCCGTATGCTCTTGACATGTGCTTTCGCATATGCCTTCCTCTCTTGGGCACCGGTAGCTGACATGTATGAATTGAAGTCCGTAAGGCTTACCTTTGAATCTATGACCACCGTGGTGTCGTCTGGGTAGAACACCAGAACGTCGGGAATCATGGTGCGTCCGGTGACGCTTTTGATCTCCCTGCCTTGTGCATCGGTGATGACTCCCTGTGTCTTGTAGTGTATCCCTTCTACTAGCCCGGCATTTTTAAGTACGTCAGTCAGAAGCATTTCTCCGAAATCTCCCTGGACTTTCGAATAGCCGGTGAGGGCATTGGCCAGGTTCCTGGCCTCATCGCTTACGCTTCTGGACTGCCTGTCCAGGTCCTCTATCCTCTGCTCCAGCCTGGAATGCCGGTCTGCGGCATCCTTGGTGGATTCTTTCACAGTCTCGCTGAATTCCCTGAACCTTTCCTGGAGCGGCTTAAGCAGCTCTGTCAGCGCCTCCGTGCTGCGGACCTTGAATGATTCGCTGTTTCGGTTGCCGAGATTCTCAAAGGTCTCCTTCATCTGTGCGAGGTCCTTCAGATGCTGCTCTTTCTCCCTTTCTTCGAATTCCACCCTCGCAGCAAGGCGCTCCGCCAGGGCCGCTTTATCGGCGCTCAGTTCCGCTATCTTGTCCTGGAGGGTGTCTTTCTCCTTCTCATAGTTCCGGACAAGCCTGGCGCGTTCTTTCCCGGCCCTGTGCTGCAGCATGAAAAGCGCAGTGACGGCCGCCAGGGCCATGATGGCAATGGAGATGAGGAGTATCGTGTCAGGCGGGGGCATATGGGCGGATCATTTGTGGCGCCGCGGGAAGAACTTGAAGGCTTCTTCTACGACTATGATTCCAAGTGCGATGGCGGCGCAGACCTTGACCGCCATGAAACCGCTTGAGAGAGCGGCGTGGGTCTGGCCGGCGATCAGGTAGTAGGATGTCCAGAACAGGCCTCCTCCCGGCACCAGGGGAAAGATCCCGCAGACCAGGAATACTGTGACGGGGCAACGGCGCCATACGGCCATGAAGCTGGAGCAGAGCAGGACTGCCATGGCTCCGACGAATGTCGCTTCTGTCGGCGTGAAACCTACGGCACGTGTGAGGACTATGTAGGTCATCCAGCCTGCAGCCCCTGTGATCCCGCAGTCCAGGTAGTGCCTTCGGGGCACTCCGTACAGGATGGCGAATGCTGCGGTGCCGAAGAATGAAGCAGCCAGCTGCCAGAGGGGGTGGGCTGTGACCGGATCGGTATTCATGGCCTGCAGCTGTATGATTCCTCCGAAAACCGCTCCGTCCAGGATGAAGGCAAGTGCGACACCGGCGGCGATGCCGAGGAACATCATGCCGGCATCCAGCAGCCTTGTCGTGCCTGCGAGGTAGTCTTCTTCGGCAATGTCCCGGATCCCGTTGGTGAAGGGAACTCCGGGGACAAGAGGGATTATGGCTCCTATTATCATGTTGCCAAGGTGGTCTCCGAAGCCGAGGTGATAGGCTGCGATGCAGACAGTCGCGGCTATGAGCCCCCCGGATATGTTTCCCAGGAGACGGCTCAGGAATGGGGCGGATACGAAATACACGAAGATGTGGAGGACCAGTCCTGCTATGAAGGCGACAACGCTGTCTGCAAGGCTCCCGCCGAAGATCATGGCGAAGAAGCCGGCGCCGAGTGCGCTGCCCAGGATCTGCTCCCAGACGGCTTTCGGAGGCATCTTGGTAATGCTCTCGAGCCTTCTGTCCAGTTCGTCGAGATCCAGGTTCATGCTTAAAACGTCCCTGGATGCCTGGTTCACTGCGGCGACTTTGTCCAGCCGGGCCCCCTTAAGGGGAATGAATTCCGCTTTGGCGTAGCTGTCTCCGGTGGCTATGATTCCGTTGCTCAGGACAAAGAAATCGCCGTCGTCCGCTCCATAATGGCCGGCTATGCGTTGCATTGTGCTCTCCACGCGTGAGATTTCCGCTCCATTTTCCAGGAGGATATGTCCCGCCCTGTTGGCCAGGCTGAGTGCAGTCTTGCTCATTTACGAATCAGATCAGTTGTCCTTTCCCTCCAAATTTAGGGTATTTGCATCAAAAAATGTAAAAATAATTGAGCTTGTACTGTAGTTTGGTACAAGCTCAATCTATCTTTGCATCAGAAACAAAACAGACGCATCATGAAAAACACGGATTACAATCTCAAGCAGTTCGAAAATGCAATCTCATCTGAAGGCCGCCTCGATGCTTTCCTTGGTCTTGTAAACGATCTGGACCTGCAGCTGGTGGAAGTGAGCGTGAGCGCCTAGAACAACAGGGCGATCTTCTCCAGGCAGGTCTTGTCCACTTCGTCGAAATTATCCAGGTTCTCGCTGTCAATGTCCAGGACTCCCGTGACGTTTCCCCCGGAGTCCCTCAGTGGAATCACGATCTCGGAGCGGGAGAGGCTGCTGCAGGCGATATGGCCCGGAAACTCTTCTACATCAGGGACTACTATGGTCCGGTTCTCGGCCCATGATGTTCCGCAGACCCCTTTGCCTTTACGTATCATCTCGCATGCGGGAGGCCCGGAGAACGGTCCGAGCACAAGCCTGTCATCATCAACGAAGTAGAATCCTGTCCACAGGAATCCCATCGTCCCGTTGATTTCCCTGCAGGCGTCCTCCATGAAGGAACTGTCCCTGGGTGCCAGGGATAGCCTCTTGTACAGGGCCTCGTATTTTCCTTCTTTGGACATATGCCTTGTTTCAGCGTGGCAATGTGTCAGTCATCTATCCTTGTTCCGATGTATCTGGTCGGATAGTCCGCAATCTGGACTGTGAATGAGATGCCTCCTTTGCTGGTGATCAGTCCGGCAAGTGATTTTGATGTGTATTTTTCAACAGGCTTGGGACCCATGGTAGGGACTACGGTGTCGATGAAGAAGGTGATGTTGTCTTTGGATTTGGTATAGGGGACATTCGGGAATGTCACGTCAATGGTGACGGGCATTTTGGGAACGAACTTGATGCTGTGTATAGTGATGTCAAGCAAGCCTTCTGAGGCTTCTTCAACTTCGACAATTATGTCATTGTTGTCGAAAGTCGCCCCCTCGTAGTCAACGCTTACGGTTCCTTTGAAAGTTTGATCGTCGAAGTCCTGGTCTGCGTCGGGTTCGCAGGAACACATGATCATGGCAAGGCCCATGCACAGAATAGTGTAGATTTTCTTCATCATTATTAAGGTTATAAGGTTATAAGGTTATTCTCAATCCTAAGTGCCACCGGAACGGCTTCTCGATCTGGAAAAAACTGTTCCCCACTGATTTAAAGTAAAAAACAGGATTCCGGGTGCAGGTCAGGTTATCAAATCTTCCAAAGATAGTAATTTTATTGAATTTCAGAGCGAAATCTGCACCAAGTGATCCATGCAGACTGCCGTAGAGGCTGTTGTCTTCGTTCCACCAGATCTTCCCCCGCGCATTCCAGTCCGAGCCGATTATGATATCCTGCAGCTTTCCTTGCAATGCGAAGGCATATGATGCCCTGACATAGACAGTATGCTGGGGCGCCAGCGGTATGTGCTTGCCTGAATAGTCCGTGTTCCCGTCATCGTATTCGTCGAAAACGGCATTTGCAAAACCATATGAAGCATTGATGTCCAATCCTTTCCATGCTAAGGACATCATGGCTTCAAGTCCGCATGAATGAGACCTCCCGGCATTTCTCATCATCCTTCCGGTCGTCTTTCCCGGGGGGAAGACGGTTATCTGCTGGTCGTGGCAGTCAATGTAGAAAACCGAAGATGATGCGTCCAGCCTGAAGTCGCGGTCTTCCCGTGAATATTTCACTCCGGCTTCTGCATTATGGCTGGATTCCGGCTTGTAAACCGTGTTCCCGGCTGTTACATCCTGGTCTGTAATGTGGACACCGTACTGCTCTGTCATGATCCGGTTCTGCAGTATGTCAGAAAAGATCTGTGTATTGAATCCACCCGCCTTGTAACCTTTCGCCCCGTATATGAACACCTTCAGGTCATGTCCATCCTTCAGGGGGAAATCATATACGGCCGAAACCTTGGGCAGGAATTCGAGATAGTTGTTACCTATACCGCCTTTGTAGGAAGTGCGTGTCTGACGGTAATCCTCACCGGTAAAGTCGCGCTCGAGGGGAATCGTGGCAATATTTATGGTCGCGTTTGAATCATATGACATGTAGTTCCCCTCGTAATCCAGGCGTACGCCGGCTGTAAGGAGCCACCTGCCGAAGGTGAAGCGCGATTCGTGGTACAGGGCCAGGTTGTAGGTAGAGATCAGGAAGTCACTGTATATAGGGAATTCATCCTCCAGGAAATCAGTTTTGTAGCCTATCATTCCGAGCCCGTTGTTCGCGTTGGAAAGGATCAGCGCATCGATTCCGTCGCTGCGGAAAGTCACGGGGGCTTCCATGTGATTGTGCTTGTAGAAACCGAAAAGTCCGCTCTGGCTGTCCCACCATTCGGGATGTTTTTCCGGCCTGAGGATGATTTCCTGGGTCAGTGTCCATTGTTTCTGGCTCTGCCTCAAGGTGAACATGTCGGCGGTCGTGAAGTCCTGGTCCATGTCCATCCTGTCATGAAGGAGCTGCAGGCTGCTTATGCTTCCGATTGACAGCCCCGGGAGGTATATGTCGAATTTAGCCCCCTCCACAAGGGACTGCCTGGAGTAGTGAGACCTGCGGTTATAGTTTACAGGAAGCAGCTTCCCGTCAATATATTGCCTATATGGATACCCTCCTTCTCCAAGTAAGTTTGCGCTCAGGATGTTTTCAAACCTGACCCGGGGGGAGATGTCCTTGCTGAAACGGATCCTGGCTGACATGGAATTCCCGTTGTCTTTGCTGCCATCGAATTCGTTTGTGTAGAATCCGTCACTATGGTTGTAGGCCAGTGCGGCGCACCAGTTGTCAGAATAGTGGGAGGCTTTTGCCAGGAAGCCGTTGGCAGCTCCGTACCTGAGTTCAGCGAATGTGCCTTCAAGGTCCCCTGGCGCCAGGGTGGTCAGGGAAAGGAGTCCCGTCATGGAGTTCCTTCCGAACAGGGTCCCCTGTGGCCCGCTCAGGAAATCGGCCCTCCTGATATCCAGAAACTGGACGTCATATGCATTCTTGTCCATTACCGGAATGTCATCTATGTACAGGCCTATGACAGGATTGTCGATCCTGGAACCGAACCCCCTCATGTAAATAGATGAGGTCATGCTGGAACCGTAGTCGGGCATGTTCAGGTTGGGAACTATCCCGCTGAGCGTTTTCGGGGCTGTCAATCCTCTCTGGTTGATGTCGTCCATGAAGATGGATGCGGTAAGCGAGGCGGTCTGGGCCAGCGGAACAGCCAGTTTAGACGAGGCCGTGACCCTCGATTCGCTGAGGGTGTCGGTAATGGGCGTTGTCATCAACGCGAGGCCTGTCAGGATGGTTGCAAGCATTGTCTTTTATTGGGGCCCGAAGATACGCATAACTGACGGTTCATACAATATTTAAGCGTTTTTGCGTGGCGCACGGCTCTTGTTTATAACGAATTATCATTATAATTTTGTATTACGGGAATAACCTTTAACTGCGCAGATCAAACCATGTGGTCCAAACCTTGGAAAATGAAGGAAGGCAGCGTCATATGCCTGTGCCTGTTTGTGATCGGAATCATCCTCCAGCTATGTGCCGGACCTCTGGACTGGGAAGTGTTCTCGTGGCCGGTCAACCTGCTGGTCCTGGCCTGTTTCCTGGGTTTGTCGGTCCTTGCGTTCCTGTTCCGGAAGAAAGTGTATTTCTTCGAGTTCATGGGAAGCCTTAAGGCTGCGGTCCCCTCGATGATGTTCGTGTGCGGGATTACGGTCATAATGGGCCTGACCCGGCAGAATGAGTCTGCCGATGCCCCTGCCGGGCTCCTCGGTTTCTCCAGGATGCTTTCCAGCTGGCCGTTCGTCCTCCTTTACCTGTGGATGGCCCTGATAGTCTGCCAGGCTGTGCTGAAGGAGGGAACCAATTGGAAATGGAGACGCTTACCGGCATTCGCCTTCCATCTCGGTCTCCTGCTGGTCCTTCTGTGCGGGTCCCTCGGCAGCGCTGAAATGTCGATGCTGTCAATGACAGTCAATGACAGGACTCCCGAAAAGAAGGCGGTCGATGAATCCGGAAAAGAGCACGAACTTCCAATTTCTATCCAGCTCAGGGACTTTGACATCAGGGAAGATTCCCCAGGGCGTATACAGTATCTCGCCGATATAAGCATATGGACCCGCAGCGGCAGGGGAGAGTCTGCTGTCCTTTCGGTGAACAATCCTTTCAAGATTGACGGCCGGAAGATTTATCTGAGTGATTTTGATGAATCCAAGGGGGCTGAAAGCGACACGTGCACGCTTGAGGTAGTCAGCGATCCGTGGTTGCCGGGGGTGTATGCCGGAATCTATTTGATGCTCCTGGGCGCTGCGTGCATGATTTTTATGAGAAAATCAAGCGAAAAGCAGGGAACTGAGTAAAAACGGAATCAAATTTGCATTGAGTTCGGAAATTTTTTATGACCATGAAAAAATATGCAGTTATCGTAGTTGACATGCTCAACGACTTTGTGACAGGCCCCATCGCCTCACCCCGTGTACACCATATCATCGAACCCATCAAGGAATTGTGCGACCATGCCCGTTCCAAGGGGATGCCGGTTGTCTATGCCAATGACTGCCACACTCCGGAAGTTGACAAGGAATTCCGTGTGTGGGGACCACACGCCGTCGAAGGCACACATGGCGCAGAGGTGATTGAGGAACTCAAGCCGCAGGCAGGAGATGTCATCATCCCCAAGAAGACCTACAGTGCTTTCTTCCAGACTCCTCTCGACCTGATCCTCAGGGAACTGGGAGTTGACACGGTCGTAGTCACCGGCTGGCAGGCAGACTGCTGCTGCCGTCACACTTCGGCAGACGCTTTCTTCCGTGGCTTTGACATCATATTCCCCAGGGAGACTACTGACACCGACACCGAGGAAGGCTATGTCGGAGCCCTCAAGTACGTCGAGAAGATCTACGGAGCCAAAGTCTGCAGTGTTAAAGACCTGTATTGATCCGCACGATATTCCACATTGACGTCAATTCCGCCTTCCTCTCATGGACGGCGGTCAAGATGATTTCGCAGGGACAGCCGGATGTACGGCTTGTCCCTGCCGTCGTTTCCGGCGACCCTGACGACCGGCGCAGCATAGTAACCGCGAAGTCCATCCCTGCGAAGAAATTCGGGATCAACACCGCCGAGCCTTTGAGCATGGCGCTCAGGAAATGTCCCGGACTGATAGTGGTCCATTCCGACTTCGGATGGTACAAGGAATGCTCCCGGGGCTTCATAGCCATATGCAGGAATTATTCTCCCGTCCTGCAGCAGTTCTCCATCGATGAATGTTTCCTCGACATGACTTTCCGGCTTTTCGGCCGGGACCCGGTAGAAGTCGCCGGTGAACTCAAGGATGAGATTTACAAGACACTTGGTTTTACTGTCAATGTCGGGGTAGCGCACAATAAGCTGCTGGCCAAGATGGCCTCCGATTTCGAGAAGCCGGACAAGGTGCACACCCTGTGGGAGGATGAAATTCCGTCGAAGATGTGGCCGCTTCCCGTGAGGGACCTGCTGTGGGTAGGCAAGCAGACAGAGGCAAAGCTGACTTCATATGGCATAAATACCATAGGCGAACTAGCCAAGACTCCGGAGACCTACCTGGCGAGGATGTTGGGAGATAAGTTCGGGCATCAGATACATCTGAGTGCCAATGGGATAGATGACTCTCCGGTGGTAACCGAAGCTGATGAGCCCAAGAGCTACAGCAATGAGCATACGCTCCCCAAAGACCTTACCGACCCGGAGCAGGTGGATCGCATCCTTTTCAACCTGGCCTGCCATGTGGGCTACCGCATCAGGAGGGATAATTTTTATGCCAGGGGAGTGTCTGTCTTCGTAAAGGACAAGGATTTCCACACTGTCTCACGCCAGGGACAGATGCCCCAGCCTACGAATGTCACCGCGCTTATCCTGTTCGCCGCCCGTGGCCTTCTTTCGCAGATATGGTCGGGAGGGACCCCGATCCGGCAGGTCGGACTAGGGGTGTTCAACCTGTCACATGAGTCTTTCTACCAGCTGTCCCTCTTCGAGGATGAGAAAATGGACTATTACCGGAAGTGGGATGAAGAATATGACAGTAAACAGCCAAAAGGCGGCGGAAGGCACTTCTCTGGCTAGAACTCGTAAAGGTTGAGGCCGGTTTCTTCGTCGTACTTCCTTCCCGCCTTGACTTCCAGGTCCTCGATGAACAGTTCACAGGCTCCGCTTATGGTGGCATCAAGCAGATGGCCTCCGATGCAGCTGCAGTCATTCCTTCCGAAAACCGCGTGGATGTGGAGGTAGACCTCCCCGTCCTTCATGGAAACGTTCCCGGTCAGGGAAGCGATCTCCATCTGCTCGGCGAATACATGGTCCTCATATTTCTTGGTCACTGGGCTGTAGTAGCGGATTACGGCCTTGCTGACAGCTCCCAGTCCGCGGATCTCTCCGCTTATGATTCCGGTCCTTTTGCAGAATGCCGTGATGGCAGGTACGATGTCCTGGTGGTTGTCGACACTCAATACATATGTGGAGGAGTTGCCGGGGCTTACTGTGTATTTGTACATGTTGTCGTGTTTTCTTACAAGATAGCGATATTTTTTGATAATTTTGTGCATATGATTAAAACGCCTGTGATATGAAAGAATTGGTGTGCCCCCATTGCGGAAAGACTTTTACTGTGGATGAGGCCGGATATGCCCAGCTGCTCTCCCAGGTCAGGAACAGTGCATTCAAGGAAGAACTTGAACGCAGGATCGCGGATATGCATGCTGCGGAGCAGGCCCGTCAGCAGGTCGCGTTGATGAAGTCGGAAATGACTTACAAAGAGACTGTTGCGGAACTCAACAGGCAGCTCCAGTCCCAGAAGGAAGCTTCCATGGTCAGGGAGAAGGGACTAATGGACAGGTACGAGACTGAACTGAAACAGCAGAAAGAGCTGGTGGAATATTACAAGGACTTCAAGGCCCGGATGTCCACCAAGATGGTAGGGGAGTCGCTGGAGGTGCATTGCCGCAATGAATTCGA
>CADCQP010000088.1 GCA_902803535.1 uncultured Bacteroidia bacterium
GCAGACCGACAACGACAGCGGCTCGCCGGCTGGCTGGACCGTAAACAGGGACGGTTCGATGACGGTTAACAAGAAAGCCGGAAGCATCCGCACGAAGGACGAATTCGGCAGTTATCATATCCATCTTGAGTGGAAGGTCCCCGTCGGGATCCAAGGCAGCAGCCAGGCCCGCGGCAACAGCGGTGTCTTCCTCAACAGCCTCTACGAGGTGCAGGTCCTTGACAGCTACCAGAATCCGACATATGTTGACGGAATGGCGGCCAGCATCTACAAGCAGTCCATCCCGAGCGCCAATCCGACGAACGCTCCCGGACAGTGGAACACATATGACATTGACTTCCAGGCGCCCGTGGTTGATGCCGAAGGCAAATTGGTGAGCCGTCCGCGGGTCACCGTAGTGTTCAACGGGGTGAAGGTGCAGGACGATGTCGAGATCTTCGGAACCACTGAATATATAGGGTTCCCGAAGGAGCAGTGGGCGGCCCGCGGGCCGATCGGGCTCCAGAGCCATGGAGACCCCAGCCAGCCGATAAGTTTCAGGAACATCTGGATATTGGAAAAATAACATGAAAGGATTCTTTTCTGCGTGGCGCCCGCTCGCCGCAATCTGTATCCTGTCCTGGTCGGCATCCCTGTCGGCCCAGGTCCCGCGCCAGGCATTCAAGGGCTGGCCGGACAAAGAAAGCGCATCCCGCCTCGAAGAAAAGTTCGTTAATCCTCCGAAAGGCTACGGCAATGTCCCCTTTTTCTGGTGGCCTGGGGACACTTTGAAGCTGGAAAGGCTGAGTGAGGAGCTTGAACTCCTTGCGGACGCCTCAACCGACGGACTCAACATCAGCTACAACCACACATCCTTCAGGGTGGATACCCTTGAGAATGCAGCCGGACACGGCCCTTGCGGTGTGCCGAGCGAAGGTGAGCCCAAGGTGTTTTCGCCCCAGTGGAGGGAGATCTGGAATGAATTCTCGAAGCTGTGTGCCGAAAAGGGCATAGGCTTGGGGATGGACGACTATGTCGTTGCATGGCCGGGCAACAGGGGCTTCATAGACGAAATACGCAATTCCCCCGGATTCAAGGACTATCCCGGGAAACTCAAGAAAGAAAGGGTCGCCCGCTCTGCAGGCCTCAAGGTCACCCCGCTGTGGTCCGCCGAGGCCGGCGACAGCCTTGACATAATTTATGTCACGGCATCTCCGGAACTCCACCCCGAGTACGGCAACCAGGTGATAGAGAAATACTTCCAGCCATTCGAAGACAACATGGACGAAGAGGGCAGGAAAGGCATGAACTATTTCTTTACGGATGAGCTCATGTATTATCCGACCATCACCTCCTGGTGTGAAGGAATGGAAGAGATATTCAAGGCGAGGAAGGGATATGACATAATTCCATGGCTGCCGGCCCTGTTTGCTTCCAAGGACGGAGAGGTGAGCGAGGAGGTTGCCAGGGTGCGGCTGGACTATGCTGAGGTAGTCACCGAACTTGTTGAAGAGAGGTACTTCAAGCCCATTTTCAACTGGCACAGCAGCAGGGGCCTCATATATGGCTGCGATAATATGGGCCGGGGACTCAGGCCACTCCAGTACATGGACTATTTCCGGGCCATCAGCTGGTACACCGCGCCGGGAAACGATGCTCCCGCCAGGGGCAGCAGCTTCCGCCAGACCAAGGTTTCCAGCAGCATAGCACATATGTACAACCGCCCCAGGACCTGGCTCGAGGCCTTCCACAGCATGGGGTGGGATGCTAACGGCGGGGTGCTTACACGGCAGCTCGACCATCATCTCATCGCGGGAGGAAACCTCCTGTGCCTCCACGGACTGTACTATTCGACCCATGGCGGATGGTGGGAGTGGGCTCCGCCCAGCTTCCATTTCCGCATGCCTTACTGGCCGCACATGAAGCATTGGCTGAAATATGCCGAGAGGATGTGCTACGTCCTCAGCCAGGGAGACCATGTCTGTGACATCGCAGTCCTTTACCCGACCGAGACAATGCAGGCTTATCCGCAGGCCAAACCCGACCTGACTTTCGATGTCTCCCTCTTCCTGAGTGACCATGGCCTGGACTATGATTTCATAGACTACAAGTCCATCCAGAATGCCGACGTGTCCACCGGGAGGCTTGATGTCTCGTCGGAGAGCTACAAGGTCCTGTTGCTTGCGGACACCCGTGCGATGCACGGTGAGACTCTTGCGAAGATCCGTGAATTCATCAGCCGCGGAGGGATTGTCCTTACGGTTGGCGAGAGCATGGCTTCCGTCCAGGCGTCCAAGTCATATGACAGGAAGGATTATTCATCGATCGCTGCGGACATCAGGGGGCTCCTGACCCCGGATTTCACTCCCGCATCCGGAGAAGGAAAGGTGCTTCACCGCCGGATCGGCGAAAGGGACCTGTACATGGTGATGGACGTCAAGAGCGGGGATGAAATGACATTCCGCTCTGCCGGAAAGGCTGAAAGATGGGATGCCCTACACGGTACAAGGACCCCTGTCGAGGTGATAAGGACTGACGGGAAATGCTCGACCGTGAGGTTTGAAGGGGCGACCGGGACATCAGAGGTGATAGTGTTCTCTCCCGGCGAACCGCTCATGGCTTCCGGAGAGACGGCCACCAGGAGGACTTCAGTGTCAACGAAACCGGTCAAGGGAGAATGGGACATCGAGATCATCCCGACGATGAACAACAAATGGGGGGATTTCAGGCTCCCGGCCACGGACGGACTGATCGGTGCCGAGGCACGCGAATTCTCCTACAAGGCGCTTGGGACTTCCATAAAGAGCTCTGGAATATATGGTTACGCTCCTTATATGCGTACACGTAACCTGCCTGCCGGTGTGGACCTGGACGCCTGGCTGTCCCGCCTGCCGGACACTTCGGGTTGGGACCTGTACCCGTTCTCGTGGCAATACGGTGTCTTTGACAGCCCGGGGAGCCAGGGTTACCACGGCCTTAAAGCCAAGGTGGATGAGAAGTTCCTGATCCTGGACCAGGGCGGGCACCAGCTGTTTGCCGCGGACATGTATGTCCCCCGGGATGGTGCATATGAAATCGTCAGGAAGGGCGTCGAGCCCTACAGGATCTTTATTGACAACGCAGTTGTCGCTTCACAGGAGGTCAACCTGTCGCAGGGGTGGCATTCCCTGCTGCTGGCCTACAAGGACACGAAAAAGACGGAATATGACCTTAAGAAACTGGTTTCCAGTACCTGGGAATTCAGGGACAGGTCCATGGTGATGCTTTACCCGAAAGGGTCGGAGGGCCCCAAGGCACACGGCCTGAATGATTCCATAGTAGCGTCGAGCTGGTGGGATACAGGCTTCGTGCCCTTTGACTGCAAAGGGACCGGGAGGTGGCAGTACCGGTTCGAGACGGCTCCTGGGACCAGGTCAATGCTGATGACGGTCTGCGGTGAGATAGAAAGGATAAAGGCAGGCGGGAAGACCATTCCGTCCGGCAGCATTACCAGGAATGGGGACACATACGAAGTCAGGCTGCCGGGGAATCTTTCCGGAACCGTTCCCGTTGAAGTAATCGGTAAGCCGTCCCTGGGGCATCCGGGGCCTGCATTCTTCACAGAGCCTGTAAAGATGGTTTGCGATGGCGGGAAACTCCGCAGCGGTGACTGGACCAGTGAGGGTGCCCTGAAGTTCTTCTCCGGCGGCATCAGGTACGGGAAGGATGTCCGCATCGAAAGCAAGGGCAGGCAGGTGAGCCTGGACCTTGGTGAGGTGGATGCTACATGTGAGGTCCAGGTGAACGGACAGGATGCAGGGGTGCTCCTCTCCGGTCCGTACGAGCTGGATATCACTTCATATGTCCGTGATGGACAGAACCGTATCGAGGTCTTGGTGTACAGTTCGCTCGCTAATCATTACCAGACGATACCCACTCCTTACAGAGGACAGGCCCGATCGGGTCTGATCGGGCCTGTCAAATTGGTCTACAGGTAATTATCCGTCGGGTATGGTTTCCAGGCTTTTTACTTAGAACGGATCTTACCGTTGACCGTCTTTACGAAGTCATCGCACTCGAGAGACGAGGCTTTGACGTCAC
>CADCQP010000089.1 GCA_902803535.1 uncultured Bacteroidia bacterium
GATCATAACCATCTTCTCCACGTCGTACTGGATGCACTTGTCAGCGACCTGGCGCGAACCGACCACGTTGACCAGCACCGCCTCGCAAGGGTTCTCCTCCATGAGGGGCACATGCTTATAGGCAGCAGCGTGGAACACTACCTGGGGACGGTAGGTCCTGAATGCAAAGTCCAGGCGGCGCTCCTGACGGACGTCTCCGATAATCGGGACGAATTTCAGGTCGGGGAAACGGGACTCCAGTTCCAGCCTGAGATTGTGCATAGGCGTTTCGGCGTTGTCGTAGAGGATTAGGCTCTTGACCCCGAAGCCAGCCAGCTGGCGCACAAGTTCGGAGCCTATGGATCCGGCGGCGCCGGTCACCATCACTGTCTTTCCCGCGAAGTTCGCCTTGATGGCGTCCATATTGATCTTGATCTCTTCGCGTCCGAGGAGGTCTTCGACCTTGATTTCACGCGGGGTGAAGAGGGACTGCCCTTCTTTGACTTCATCGACCGTAGGAATTATCAGTGTCTTGACTCCTACCGCGGCACAGAACTTCAGCAGTCCGTTTTCTTCATCCCTGGCGTCGTTCTCAGTAGCGAAAAGCACTGCGTTCAATGAGTCTTTCTTGACCAGTTTCCCGAAGTCCGCCTCACCGCTGAAGCTGTACACGGGGAGCTGCTCAAGGCGTATGCCGTCAATCTTCTTCTCCCGGGAGATGAAGCCTATGATCTTGAAATTCGTGGAGTTCCTGAGGCGGATGTAGGCTGCGACGGATTTTTCGGATATGCCGTAGATGAGGAGCCGCTTGGCCAGGTTCTGTTTCCGTTCGCTCTTGAGGATCGTGTCATAGACGATGATGAGGAAGAGCCTGACGGCCACCAGCAGGAAGAATGTGAGCAGGAAGTCCAGTATGACCATGGGTGTGACGAAACGGGTCACACCGCTGAGGACCGGCACCAGGATGAGAAGGGCCGCGGCCTTGACCAGCGCCACGATGCCGAAAAGGACGATGTCGCGCGCGCCGAGGTGACGGATGATGATCTTGTAACTTCCTGAGAAGTATATGCCTGCGATCGAAAAGAGCGCTGCTGTGGCCAGATATTGCCAGAGGAAGGATCCGCCATATGTCTGCGATTGGGCGACAAGATTGACTATGAGCAGGACAAGGAATGAGGAAGCAATTGATAACAATACATCCGCCACGAACACCAACCTGCGATTGACGTAGCGGGATTTAAGCTGGTTGATTCGACTGTCTAACATATGTCTTGAGTGTAAATTACAATACCTTGGCTCCCTGAACCTAACATAAAACAATGAAGCTCAGGTGCTTACATGTTTTTGAAGAATTTCTTCCCCGCGATTTCCTAAAGCACTTGCAAAATCTTCTGAAACAGTTTACAAAGATAGCAATAATAAATGGATTTCAGGTGGTCACGGAAGCCTCATATTCAATTTATTTTGTGGGTAGCTATGTGAGCTGCGGTTTGTTCCGTGGGTCGCGGTTTTTTGTGTTCCGCGGAGTGCGGTATTTTGCGTTCCGCGGACTGCGGATTATTGCGTTCCGCGGTTGTTGCGTGGGCTTCTGTTTCACTCGGATCTTGGTTGGGGCGTGGTACCCGTTTTTTTGCGGATCCCGACTGGGGCGGGATTCCCGTTATGGGTGAGTTGAGCTGATTAACCCTATGGGCGGAGCTGCCAGAAGGCTATGGCCGCCGCCGCGGAGACATTAAGCGAATCGACGCCATGTGCCATGGGGATGCACACCACGTAATCCGCCTGCGCTATTTCCTGATCACTGAGGCCATCACCCTCATTCCCGAGGACAATGGCCAGCCTGGGCTCTCTGGCGATGACAGGGTCGTCCAGGGGGCGTGCGTCGTCCCTGAGCGCCATCGCCACAGTCTTGAAACCCAGGGAGTTAAGCCTTGAGGTGATGCTGGGGTTTTGCCCATGGTCGCTTTGGCTTGAAACTCCAGGACAGGCGCCGCCGTGCTCATGGTCGCGGGGGCCCTGAACGCCAGGGCAAGTGCCTTCGTATTCAGTGTCGCGGGGGCCTTGAACGCCCGGGCAAGTGCCTTCGTATTCAGTGTCGCGGGGGCCCTGGACATCGAGCCAGGTCCATGGGACTTGAAGGACTGCGCCCATCGAGACGCGGACGGCCCTCCGGTTGAGCGGGTCGCAGCAGGTCCGCGTCAGGAGGACGGCGTCGTAGCCCAGTGCAGCGGCGCTGCGGAATATGGCCCCGATATTGGTGCTGTCAACTATCCCATCGAGGACCGCTATCCGCCTGGCATCCTTGCATATGCCTTCTAGGGAGGGAAGTGCGCGCCGGCGGAATGCGCACATTACACCTCGCGTAAGGGCGAAACCGGTTATCTGCCGAAGTAACTGATCATCAGCAGTATAGATGGGGATTTCGCCGTCAAGGGCGTCTTTCAGCCACGACAGTTGCCCACGTTCGCACAGGCCGGCGACGGGCTCGAATCCGTTATCGAGGCCGCGCTGGATGACGTTGGGACTTTCGGCGATGAAGAGGCCAGCGGCCGAGGAGGCGGCCAGGCCAGCGGCTCCACCAGCAGAGAGGCCAGCAGCCGAAAGGGCGGCCGGACCAGCAGCTCCACCAGCCCTCAACTGGGCCTCCGTAAGCCGGGTGAAAAGCCGGGCGCCGGGGTCCTCCAGAGACAGTATTTCATGAACTGTAACCATGTGCGCAATAGCCTTTTATCCTACCAGTGAGTCCAACTGTAGGTACACCGGATTGCAATTGATGTGCGAACAGTTGCATTTCTATCGTATGTGCCTTACGGTTTCAGCAGATTGATAGGTGCGACATAGACGCCGTCCTCTCGCTTGTAAGCGCCGCCCACAGCGGTAAGGACCAACAGGAACGAAGGTGAATTCTCGTCACTCTTTTCCTCAATTTTTGACTTGAGTCTCTTTAGGGAAGAGGCACCGTCCTCAATCAAGTCGTCCCCGCCCAATTTAATTTCAATGGCACCCCAGCGGCCATCTTCCAGATGCACCACGGCATCGCACTCCAGCCCGGCATTGTCGCGATAGTGACGTACCTCACCGCCCAGGGTGCTGGCATAGATGCGCAGGTCCCTTACGGCCAGGTCCTCGAAGAAAAGGCCGAAACTCTCCAGGTCCCGCATCAAATCTTCCGGCATGATATTCAAGGCCCGGCAGGCTATGGACGTGTCCACAAAGTGCCGCGTAGGCGTTGAACGGATGGATGTCTTTGAACGGATATTCGGATTCCAGGCCTCCATGTCTTCAAGAATATAGAGGTCGTTCAGAGCCTCAAGATACTCGTCAAATGTCTTAGAATCCATTGTTCGTTCATTGCTCTGGCGAACGTCTGCTATGATGGTGGACAGAGCGGCTTCCGTGGAAATGTGGCGGGCATAGCTGCGTACGATCATCCGTAGCACCTCCGGCTTCTTGTTCCGGAAACGCTCATTCTCCGAATCGTCGAACACAAAGAGCCCGTTCCAATAGTTCTTCGTAATCTCGATGGCGATGTCCTTCGGGGCCAGTACGGCTATCGGCCAACCGCCGCGGCACGTAAGATGAGCTGCATCCTCCAGCTGGAAGTCCTGATTCAAATCCCAGGGGAAAGAATCCCCACCGTCAAACAAATCTCTCAGGGAAACAGTTCCTTTGGATTCCTTCGATTCCCATAGGCTCATCGGACGCATCTTAACCGGAGCAATTCTACCAGCACCGCTGTGATGTACCTCCGTCTTGTCGGCAGGTGTGGAACTGCCCGTAAGGATGTACTTGCCGAACTCATACTTCACATCAAGATCGTCTTTCACCTGATTCCAGATGTCCGGGACCTTCTGCCACTCGTCAATCAGACGTGGATTCTCACCCGGAAGGACAGCCTTCGGGTTCATCCGTGCCATCATAATGGCCTGCTTAGTATTGAGTTTGATGAAACTTTTCTGATAGAGCATACAAGTGGTTGTTTTGCCGCAGAACTTCGGTCCTGCAACTACAATTGCCCCTGACGTTCTCAGTTTCAGTTCAATCTCCTTCTCGACAAGTCTGCTATAATACATAACTCAATCTTGTTAAACGCTATGCAAAGATAGAAATTCCTAAGATTTTCAACAAAAAATTCCTAAGATTTTCAATCAATTACCGCGGGCAAGAAAGGCGATTATGAAGCAGTTCTTACTTGAACACCTTTTTGACGGCTTTCAGGAAGCCATATTTGTAATACGTGTCCGGCTCCAGGCAGCTGCCTTCCGACCACTCGTTCCACGCATTGATAGTAACCAGGGGCGGCTGGTCAGGATGGGCATCGGCATATGCCTTGGCCTTCCGCAGGAAGCCTTCGAATTTCTCGGGGGTTACACCGGTCACACATGGCTGGGCCGAACCGGGATACCGGGGGTTATTGTCCCAGTCGATGGATACATGCGGGAAATACGGCACTGAGATTTCCCTGTCATATTTCTCGTAAAAGGCCTGCCCTTTTTCGCCCCAGTCCTGGTAGTCCATATTCGCCGGCACCAGGTGGCACCACTGGTAATTGGTGATACTGTCAAAACCGAGGGTACGCAGCGTATTCTCCTGGCTCACCCCTCCGTCTCCCGCGGCAGAACCATCAGCCTCTCCAGCAGCACCCCCGGCGGCAGGACCAACAGCCCCACCACCAGCACCCCCGGCGGCAGAACCATCAGCCCCACCACCAGCACCCCCGGCGGCAGAACCAGCAGCCCCTCCAGCAGCATCCCTGGCGGCCACACGCGATGGCGTTTCGGGAAGCGCGCTCCACATTATGGCCTGGATATGCACACCCGGGAGCCCGGCTTTCACGCACTTAGCACGCAGTGACTCAAGTGCTTCTCGAGCCTCGTCAATCCCGCCGACGCCCCTGATGAAGGTGCCGACTTCATATATGGCGAAGACCGGCTTGCCGTCGATGGTGTAATAGTTGTCCCTTGTGAAATAGTCGCGGATAATATGGTCGGTGAAGCCTTCGAAGACCTCCCTGGTGACCTCGCCGCGCCAGTAATATTTGCTTTTGTCGCTCTCGTGTCGGTCCCAATATGCAGTTGCGAGATGGTTGGCCCACATGAGGTAGAACTTCATCTTGCCGTTGTTCCGGGCACCGAGGAAGCCTTTGTCCAGGACGTCTTCGAGGAATGGCCGGTTGTCGAACCAGTACCAGTCGAATATGAACGTGTTGATCCCGTATTTCGTGGCGGTCCGGATGATCTTTTCCTGCATCCTGGGATCGGTTTCATCGAAGTGGCCCCAGAGCGGGACACGCGGCTGCCTGTGCCCTTCGAACTTGGGCCTCGCGCTGTACACGGCCTCCCATTCGCCTTTGCCATCCGGGAAAAGACCGATCTCGCTCCACCGGGGATCGTTATGGTATGCCGGCCATATGTACGCCGCCACGTCATATGTTTTCTTTCTGCTTTCCCCGGCCGAAGTGCCCCCGGCGCCCGCCAAAATACGCTCGACTTCCGAAGTACCCCCGGCGCGCATCGGAACGCCCTCTGCACCGCTCGCCACAGTGCATATCATCGCCGCAGCCACACCCAGTGCCGCGACCGCCATCTTATAGAACCATCGCATATGCCAAATATACGCATATTTCCCCTTTTGTGTGGCACCTAAAGTGAATTTCCTCAGCGAGTTATGTCACTTCAGGTTGCTAAAAAACGAGCGACCTGAAATAGTGTAAGCAACTGGCAGAAAGATAGATAGATGCCACGGGGCCAGGGACAAGCCTGACCGGCGGGCGACCGAGACCCGGCGCCTACAGCACTCGGTTCTTGTAGTTTTCAATGGCGGTGGGGAGGATCTTGTGGTAGTTCTCGTCCTTGAAGAGGGGCGAGGTCAGGATCATGTCGGCGGTGGTACGGTTGGTGGCGAAGGCTATGTTGTACAAAGATGCCAGCCTGGTGAGGGCCGACACATCATTCTGATGGCCCTGCACTATCAGGTTGTCGCAGAAGAAGAACAGCGCATCGATCTTCCCTTCGGCTATCATAGCCCCGATCTGCTGGTCACCGCCAAGGGGACCGGAGAGCAGGCAGGTAGTATTAGCCGCGAGCGGGAACGCAGGCTCCATGCCTTCCGGAGCGGGGATTTCCTTCAGGAGCCTGCCGGTCGTACCGGTAGCAAACAACGTATGCTGACTGAGTTCTTCCAGATTGTATTTAGCCCACTCGATAAGCTCTTTCTTCCTGGCATCATGGGCAACCAACGCGATATTCATATGCAAATATTTTCGACAAAGATAAGAATAAAACTCACTTTATGCGGAACCGGTAGAGGACTGAATGGCGCGGCTGGCGGGAGGTGTTGAAGACCACATATACCCATTTCCCATGGATATCAATTCCTTCCGGCTCCAGCGCCAGGTCCGTGATGTTCCGGCTCACTGCAATCTTTTTCTCCTGGAGATCCACAATATGCACAAAGCAGTCATATGGCTCATAGCCGTCGGGGAGATAGGCATAGCGCCCGATCACATAGCTGCCCTGCCATATGTTTATCCCCTCATCGATCCGCGTCACGTCGAGCACGTCATCATCGGTCAGCATGACTTCCCCCTTCGCATCAGAGTCAGAGAGCTTCGGGAGGCGGAACTTCTTCAGGAGCTTGTAGTTACCATTGAGCCCACCATATGTGTAGATGAACCCGCCCCGCGCATCAAGGCACCAGTCGATAGTGCCGCGATAGTCCGTGCCCACATATCTGATCTTCTGCACGATGCGGCTGCCCGAAGTGGTGATGTCCGTCACATAGCAGCAGCTCGTACCGCCACACTCGGATATGTACAGGAGCGGGAACTGAGAGTCCGGCGAAGCCTTTTCCACTCCGAAGCACGCGTTGTTGCAATGCGAAGCGTTCCCCTCCATCTTGAAAGAATTGACATATGCCTTCTTCTTCATATCGAAGACGCAGCACATCCCCTTGTCATGCATGACGAAGGCATATCTCCCGTGCATCGCAAAACCCTGGGTGGACCCGACGATCTCGGCTTCTGCGGGAGTCCAGTCAGCGAAATCGCATATTTTCTGAGGAGCACGGGGCGTGAAAAAGCCGCGAGGGGTGCCGGCAAGGGCGGAAAAACAGACAAACGCAGTGAAAGTCAGCAGAAGGATCCTTTTCATATGTATAAAGTTTGAAGGCTTGTTTTCAAAGATAACAAAAATTAGCTAAGTTTACGGAAAAATAACTGAAGCGGATGGCTGCGGCATCAAACAAGACAAAGACCACGTGGTTCTGCAAGAACTGCGGATACGAAAGTCCAAAATGGCTTGGACGGTGTCCTTCGTGCGGACAGTGGAACACCATGGCGGAATCAACCGTCGTAACAGGAAAGGCGACATCCGCCCATGGAAGCTTTTCTGCACCAGGGGGTTTCTCCGTCCCCGGGCAGACCCGCACCCCGCGCCGCCTCAGCGAGATTGACATGGGTTCCGAGGCCCGCATATCCCTCTGCAACAAGGAAGTGGACAGGATCCTCGGCGGCGGAATAGTCGAAGGCTCCCTGGTCCTGATCGGCGGAGAACCCGGCATAGGCAAGTCCACCCTGTCGCTCCAGATCCCTCTCTTCTGCCCATCCATGAAGACCCTATACGTCTCCGGCGAGGAAAGCGTCCGCCAGGTGCGCATGAGGGCCGAAAGGCTCGGCGGTGATTCATCCAACTGCTTCATCCTCAGCGAGACATGCATAGAGGAGATCCTCAAGCACGCCCAGGAACTGGCCCCGGAACTGATGGTGGTCGACTCGGTCCAGACGATGTACACCCAGACCGTCGAATCCACAGCCGGATCGGTAGCGCAGATCAGGGAATCCGCCGCCATCCTGCTGCGCTTCGCAAAGGAGACGGGCATCCCGGTGATCCTCATCGGACACATCACCAAGGAGGGCTACATCGCGGGTCCCAAGATCCTGGAGCACATAGTCGATGTCGTCCTGCAGTTCGAAGGCGAGCCCAGGGGGGCCTACAGGATCCTTCGGAGCATCAAGAACCGCTTCGGTTCGACATCAGAGATAGCCGTCTTCGAGATGACGGGCACAGGGCTGCGCGAAGTCGAGAATCCCTCGGAAATGCTTATCCCAATGCACGAAAGCGGCCTGAGCGGCACTGCGATAGCGGCCATGCTGGACGGCGTGAGGCCATTCCTTTTCGAAGTGCAGGCCCTCGTCAGCTCAGCGGCATATGGCACGGCGCAGCGCTCGGCTACCGGGTTTGACGTACGCAGGCTGAACATGCTCTTGGCGGTCCTCGAGAAAAGGGCCGGCTTCAAGCTGGGCCAGAAGGACGTCTTCCTGAACATGGCCGGCGGACTGCGCATAACGGACACCTCCTGCGACCTTGCGGTTGTGGCTTCGGTGCTTTCCTCGAACTTCGACTTCCCCATCCCTCCCGACGTGTGTTTCGCCGGCGAGGTAGGGCTGAGCGGTGAGATCCGTCCGGTCGGACAGACTGAAAGGCGGGTCGCCGAGGCCGCGCGTCTGGGATTCAAGAGGATCTACATATCCTCCTTCACACGCCTCGCCACCCAACCGGCATCTCCGACCTCCGGCCAGAGCGGTCCATCCGAGACTCCGCTTATCGACATCGTGCGCGTAGCGGACATCGCAGCATTGGTTCGCAAATTATTTAAATAACAGCATATGAGATCTTTACATTCAAGAATCCTGTTCGCTGCCGCCATTGCGGCGACGATGCTCATGTCTGCTGGGGCATATGCCCAGGGCAGCCATCCCATTGCCAGGAAAAGCTTCAGCGGCCCCCAGAAATTCACCCCCAACTACGATGAGTCCAGTGTCAGGAGCTACACTCTCCCGGAGCTCATGGTAACCAATGACGGAAAGCCTGTTACAAAGGTCCGCCAGTGGGAGAAGAAGCGCCGTCCCGAGATCCTGGAGATCCTCGCAGAAAACTGCTTCGGACACGTTCCGACGGCACATGTGGACACCGAGTACAAGCTCCTGGAGCAGTGCGACACAGCCATGGGCGGCCTGGCCACCCGAAAGCAGGTCGAGATCACCTTCAGGCGCAACGGCGTGGAACGCAAGGCCCTGCTGCTGATGTACATCCCGAACATCCGCAAGGGCACTGCCCCCTGCTTCCTCCACTACAACTACCAGGGCAACCACAGCACCACATTCGACCCGGCGGTCCTCCCGTCACGCACTTCAGGCTTTAAACGCGGCAGCCAGGTTTCCAGGTGGCCCTACAAGATCATGATCGAGGCAGGATATGCAGTTGCCACCGCGCACTACTGTGATTTCTTCCCGGACAATTACGAGGAATACGGTGAGAGCATCCTCCCGCTCTTCGGCTACAACAAGGTCGAGGACATCCCGGACAACGGCCCGAGGGCTATCAGCACATGGGCTTGGGGATATATGCGCCTGATGGATTACCTCCAGACTGACAAGGACATAGACCGCTCGAAGGTCATCCTCGTGGGCCATTCGCGCCTCGGCAAGACCGCTCTCTGGACCGCGGCTAACGACCAGCGTTTCGCCATGGTGGTCAGCAGCAGTGCGGGTTGCGGCGGCGACGCCCTCTCCCGCAGGAACTACGGCGAGGAGATCGGAAGGATTTCATATGTGTTCCCGCACTGGTTCTGCGGCAATTTCATCAAATTCGGCAACGACGCCGACGCCCTGCCATATGACCAGCATTTCCTGATCGCGATGGCGGCTCCGAGGCCCATCTACGTGGTCTCCGCGAAAGAGGACATATGGTGCGACCCCAAGGGCCAGCTCCTGGGCTCCCACTACGCCGCTCCTGCTTGGGAACTATATGGATATGAGGGAATTAACGAGACTGAGCTGCCTGAATTGAACCACCCGATAATGAGGCGCATGGGCTTCCATTACCGCGAGGGGATCCACGACGTCACGCCATATGACTGGCGCAACGAAATCTGCTTCGCCAACAAGTGGTTCTACAGGTAATCCTGGTGGTTCCATCGTTTTCCCGCATAGCCGCCATGGTTGCTGCCGCGTTCGTTTCGGCAGTGATCATGGCGGCTTCGGCATATGCCCAAGGCAGTCATCCGATCCCGCGGAAGAACGTCCCGAACGCGTGGCAATATACGCGCAACTATGACGAATCGAAGGTAAGGGCTTTCTCCCTTCCGGAGCTGATGGTGACCAGTGACGGGAAGCCTGTCACGACGGTCCGGCAGTGGGAGAGGAAGCGCCGCGCCGAGATCTTGGAAATCATCGCCGAAAACGGCTACGGGTACATCCCGACTGCCCATGTTGACACTGAGTACAAGGTCCTGGAACAGTGCGATACGGCGATGGGAGGGCTGGCTACGCGTAAGCAGGTCGAGATTACCTTCCGGCGGGACGGTGTCGAGCGTAAAGCCCTGCTGCTGATTTATATACCTAATTTCAGGAAGGGCCGGGCCCCATGTTTCCTGCACTACAACTACCAGGGCAACCACAGCACCACGAACGACCCCGCCGTCCTGCCGTCACGTACTTCGGTATATGCCAGGGGATCCCAGGTGAGCAGGTGGCCGTACCGGATCATGATCGAAGCCGGATATGCCGTTGCCACCGCGCACTACTGTGATTTCTTCCCGGACAACTACGAAATGTACGGCGAGAGCATCCTCCCGCTCTTCGGTTACGACAAGGTTGAGGATATCCCGGACAACGGCCCCAGGGCCATAAGCTCATGGGCCTGGGGATCCATGCGCCTGATGGATTACCTCCTGACGGACAAGGACATAGACGGGTCGAAGGTAATCCTGGTGGGGCACTCCAGGCTCGGCAAGACCGCCCTGTGGACCGCGGCCAACGACAGGCGGTTCGCTATGGTCGTGAGCAGCTGCGCAGGATGCGGAGGTGACGCCCTGTACCGCAGGAACTACGGCGAGGAACTGGGCCTGGTAGCATATGTGAACCCCCACTGGTTCTGCGGGAATTTCTTCAAATACGCCCCCGATGTCGACACCCTGCCATATGACTCGCATATGCTGATAGCACTGGCGGCCCCGCTGCCTGTTTACGTGGTCTCGGCCGAGGAGGACAGGCCGGCCGATCCCAAGGGCCAGCTCCTGGGCATGCACTATGCCTCACCGGCCTGGGAACTATATGGCTATGAAGGGATTACCGAGACGGAGCTGCCGGAGCTGAACCATCCTATCATGCGCCGCATGGGCTTCCAATACCGCGAAGGGATCCACGACGTCACGCCATATGACTGGCGCAACGAAATCGCATTCGCGAACAAGTGGTTCTACCGATAGGTTTTCCTGCCACCAACTCTCTCCTAAAAAATTACGTAATTCTCCTAAAAAAATTAGGAGATATGAAAAATTCGTTTTATATTTGCCACAGACGATGATAATCCA
>CADCQP010000090.1 GCA_902803535.1 uncultured Bacteroidia bacterium
CAAGATCATGACCGACCTCGCAAATGAACACGGCTACTACAGCGAAGGGGAGACCTTCTCCATCATAGACAAGGACGAGGCATGGATCATGGACCTCGTGGGCAAGGGGATGAACATGCGCAACGGGAAGAACCGTGACAAGGGAGTCGTCTGGGTAGCCCTGCGCATCCCCGACGGGTTCATATGCGCACATGCCAACCAGGCCCGCATCGGCAAGTTCCCCCTCGACGATCCGGACAACTGCATGTACGCAAAGGACGTGATTTCCTTCGCCAGGCGCAAGGGCCTGTTCTTCGGCGAAGATGAGGACTTCGACTTCGCAAAGGCATATGCACCATATGACTTCGGCACCGTGAGGGCCTGCGACGCACGCGTCTGGAGCGCCTTCAACATCCTCTGCGACGGATGGTTCACCTTCCGCGACGACGACGGCAACCTCGTCCAGAAAGATGCATATGACTACATCGACTACGCGATGGGATACGACATGTCAGGCAAGCGGATTCCCCTGTTCGTGCGCCCGAAACGGAAGCTTTCCGTAAAAGACATCGCCGACGTGATGCGCGACCACTACGAAGGGACCCCGATGGACATGACCGCTGACATAGGTGCAGGAGGCAACGCCCTTCCATACCGCTGGCGTCCGATGGGCTTCGAGTGGGACGGCCAGAAATACCTCAACGAGAGGGCGATAGCCACACAGCAGACCGGATTCTGGTTCGTCGCCCAGTCCCGCGGCTGGCTTCCCGACGTGATCGGCGGACTCCTGTGGTTCGGTACCGACGACGCCGCCACATCCTACCTCACCCCGATCTATACCGCCTCCGAAAAGGTCCCCGAATGCTTCAAGGAGGGCAACGGCAACCTGCTGACCTATTCCCCGACATCCTCGTTCTGGATGAACAACAGGATCGCGAACGCCTGCTACAAGATGTACGACCAGATGGCCCCGTATGTCAGGAAGAGGATTGACGACTTCGAAACCAAGATGGTCTCACAGATGATCCCGCTGACGGACAACGATGCCATAAACCTCTACAACGACATCGTGTACAAGCTCCAGAAGAAGATGAAGAAAGCGGAGAAAAGGACCGTCCTCTTCTCCGGGGATCCGTTCGCAAAGGTCCGCAAATTCCTCACTGAATTCTCGGTTGACACAGCCCAGAAGCAGTTCGAAGACTGGACGACCCTCGAGCAGACCCTCCTGGTGAAATTCATCGACGGCAACGTGAAGGCCCAGAACGAAGACGGGACATTCAAGCACTCCGATTTCTCGGAAGGGATCCCGTCAGGAATGACGCAGCCGGGCTACACGGACAAATGGAAAGAAGCCGTTGCGAATGACAACGGCTCCACTCTCAAGCAACTCGATACCCGCTCGGATACCGGGAATTAAGCACTAGGCCTCAGAATCTTTCTTGGCGAACTTGGCCCTGGTTTCATCGACCAGGTCCTCTGCCTTGTCGCGGAGTTCCTCATACTTGTCTTCAGCCTTGTCGGCCAGGTCTTCCGCTTTTTCCTTTGCCTGGGCGTAAACATCTTTAGCCTTGCCGGCAAGGACACCGGCTTTTACCTTGGCATCGGCATAGGCTTCCTTAGCCTTGCCGGCAGCCTTCTCATACTGGGCTTTTGCGTACTGCTTGGCCTCTTCCTTTGAGACTTTTCCGTCCCCGTCGAGATCGGCCGCGCATTTTGCGCATGCAACCTTGGCGCTTACCTTGTCCTTAGCTTCGGCATAGACCTCTTTGGCCTCGCCTGCTACTTCTTTGAGTTTGCTTTTAGCGTACTCTACGCTTTCCTTGAAGGAAACTTTTCCGTCTCCATCCAGATCGGCCTTGGGGGCCTGGGGAACTTCTTCTGCCATGATTATCAGATTTTAATGATGATGCAAGATAACAATTTTTCTCTCCATTTACAATATCCCCTCGGGAACGACCAGACGGGCGATCTCCTCTGGTCCAGTCCTATGGAAGAATGAGCCTACGTCCACAGTCCCAAGTGCTTCCAGCACCGGGCCGTAACCCAGCCGGACACCTTTGAGCACTTCGGAAACCCCTTCCGGGGGAAGGTCGCCTATGAAATCTCCCGTGAAAACGACGCCGGTTATCAGCCCGTGGTCCGTGCAGGTCTGCACACTCACTGTACCGCACGGAAGCACAGCCGACCGGCTGAAATCCGCCTCGCGGGAATGCCCGTAAACCCAGTCCCAGGTCCGGAACTTACCGTCAGCGAGCCTGCGCACCCCTTCCATGAAAGCTTCGTCCGGCATAATGACCTCATCTCCCCCGCCGAGTATTTCGGCAAGGGCAGACTGCACCTCATCCAGGGAACCGAATGAAGGCAGCATGGGTTTAAGGTTTGTGACCCGGCTGCGCACAGAGGCAATCCCCTTGGACATCAGCTTGGACCCGGGAACGGCCAATGCGCTCACAAGGGAATCGATATCGACATCGTACATCAAGGTGCCATGTACGATCTCCCTGTCATGCCAGACCCTCCTGGCATAACCCGAAACCTTGCGCCCCCCGACGAAGATGTCATTCCTTCCGCTGACCTCTGCAGGGACCCCCAGCTTCCGGAGGGCATCCGCGAATGGCTGTGGTGTAACCCCTTTGCCCACAAAAGTATAATTGAGGTTCTGGAGGTCATGGTAAACGGCTCCTCCACCGGTCACGCGGCGCGCCACGTCCACCCCGTTGTCCCGGAGCCAGCCAAGGTTGACCTCGCTGTAGGCATTCTGGTTCAGCCCGATTATGACCGAAGGACGGTTCCGCCAAAGGTAGAAAACCGGCTCCCCTTCCCAATGCTCAAGGCACCACTCGTCGAAGGCGAGATTGAAATGGGGATCGACCGAATTATTTACCAATGACTTCATATGTGTGCGCTATCAGGTCATATCGACGGAACAAGCGTGCGCAGGACAGGCACGATATAAGCTTTCAGCTGTGGATAGTCCGGGAGATGGCCGCCAGGGTAACTGAAGAACCGCCCTGGATAATGCTGGGCAAATTCCTCCCCGCAATGAACCATCTCGTCCGCATCGGCGAACATCCCGGTCACGGACTCCGCCTCGGAGGAATCAATCCCTTCGAACTGAGTTTGTTCCATCAGTTCATATGATCTGCACACCTCCTCGGTCACAGTGAATGTAAGGGCCCCGTCCGCCCTCGGAGAGAGGTACTTGTTCTCCCCGATCATGGTGCGGAGCAGCCTTGAAGGATGGAAGTCCGGATTCACCAGGAGCCGCCTTTCCCCACGGAGTTTCTGGGCCATGAACCCGCCAAGGGAAAGCCCGACCACAAGGTCGGGCCTTTCCTTATCGCATATTTCACGCAGCAGGCTGACAGCTGCACCTGGCTCCAAAGGAAGATCGGGAGAGATCACCGTGGCAGGACGGAGCAGGATCCTGAGCGAATCCGCCATCTTGTACTTCCCGGAGGAAGCCAGCCCGTGTGCGAACACGATCTTCATCGGAGGGAACAGGAATCTACAGTTCGTCTGGATGAGAGAGGAGATAGGCCTCCGCCTCGGCATTCCACAGGCCGCCATGAGCCTTGCATATGCGGTCGAGCTCGGCATAGACGGGCTTGGTCTGCCCGAGGACGGCAAAGTCGTCGATAGCCGTCAGGGGCATCGTCAGCTGGGTGTAAACCATCTTCTTGCCTCCCTTGATGTTAGGAAGGTTCAGCGTAGTGTCGATGACCGTGTTGAGCCCGCCGATATGGGTAATGAGTCCGGCAGGATCCATTCCCTTGCTCATGATGTCGATAGCCTCTTTCATGTCATCCACGTTTCCGCCGCTGGTCCCGACGATGTGATGGGACGCATAGTGCACGTCGTAGAAATTGAAAGGAGCCTTGAAACCGGCGTCGCGCGGGCCCGAGAAGAAGTCCAGGCAGCCGTCGAATCCGAGGATGGCGTCGCCCTGCTCGATGACGGCAGGTACGGGAGCCATGACCACCACGTCGTCGTAGCCGGTCCCGCCGGATATCTCACGAAGGACGGCAACCGGATCTCCCGAAGAAGTGTTGATGTAGTGGAGCTCGATTCCCTTGGATGCCGCGAACTCCTTGGTGTATAGGCTGGCGGCCCTGTCAAGGCGGGCCTGGTCGATGTCGGTCACGACAAACAGGCTGGGACGGCGGTCCTCACGGTGAAGGACGTAATTGATCATCGCAAGACCCATCGGGCCAACTCCGGCAAGCAGTGCCATCTTGCCACCGTCCTTGATCCCCATCTGATGGACATATGATCCGGGAGTGGTGTGGTAATGGGCATGCAAGGCTCCGATCACGCATGAAAGCGGCTCGCTGAGCGAGGCGGGATAGAATCCTTCTCCGGTGTAGTGGAGCAGGCATCCCTTCTCCATTACCGCATTGGGGATGATGACATATGTCGCATCACCGCCGATGAACCTGTAGGAGTAGCCCGGAGCAGACTGGACGCCCACGGGGCCGTTCTCATCATTGAGCGCAGGCTGGATGGAGAATTTCTCCCCCGGCTTGAACTCATCCTTCCACTTGGAGCCGACCTCAACGATCACTCCGGCAAACTCATGTCCGATGATGGTCGGGTTCACGGCCACGTCATTGGGCACGCGCTTGTGCTCCGTGCCGGCATGCGCAGCCTTGTAGGAAGACATGCATATGTCGTCGCTGATAACCTTGGCCAGGATCTCGTCATCCTTCATCTGGGGAAGTTCGAACTCCTCAAGCCTGAGGTCATCCTTTCCGTATATGCGTACTGCTTTGGTTTTCATATGTTTGCTTTTTTTGAATTATTCCATTTACGAGAGCATCACCTGGCCGCCGGTCACGGGGATTGCCTGCCCGGTCTCGCCGGTCTGCTCGATGGCGTAGAGTATCGCCTTGCTGACATCCTCCGGATTGCATCCCTTGTGCATGGGCACCTTGGAGAGGTAGTACTCGCGGACATCCTCGACCGTCTTGGCCCCGGGCACCTTGCCTGCGTGCAGGTACTGGAGGAAGAGTCCGTTCACGGGGTCGCTCCAAAGTGGGCCGTCAAGATAGTTGCCCGGGCATATGGAGTTGACCTTGATGCGGTCCGGCGCAAGTTCGAGGGCGAAGCTCTGGGTCAGGCCTATGCCTCCGAACTTGGCTCCGGCATATGCGAAATTCTTCTTGGAGCCTTCGAGGCCGGACTTGGAGTTGATCTGGATAATGTCTGCGAAATACTCCGGGTCGAGGGCGGTCTGGACCTGCATCACGTGGGACGCGGCCTTCGCGCATATGAAATAGCCCTTGTAGTCGATCGCCGTCACGAAGTCGAAGTTCTTCTCTGTCATCTCCTCGAGGGAACCGGCACGCACGACACCGGCGTTGGACACGAAGGCGTCAACCGCGCCGAACTCCAGGACAGTGCTGCGGATGAGCCCGCGTACGCTTTCAAGGTCTGCGACGTTCGTCTTCACGAAGATGGCCTTGTTCCTTCCCGCCATGGCGTTGAAACGGGAGACCGTGGCCTCTCCTGTTACTTCATTGAGGTCGGCCACCACGATGTTGGCACCTTCACCGAGCAGATAGCGGGCTATTCCCTCGCCGAATCCCTGAGCGGCTCCGGTCACTATGATTGTCTTTCCCTCAACCCGTCCGCGGGATGCGGCAGAAGCGACCTTGCGACGGTAGTTCTCTACCTCCCAGTTGTCAATGAAGGCCACCTGGCGTGCGTTCATGGGATGTACATCTCCGAGTGCAGAGGCGTACCATGCCACTTTCATAACGTCCAGGAAGACTTCGGTGACAATCCCGGCCTCACGGGCGTCCTTTCCTGCGGCGATCAGGCCCAGGCCGTTCACCAGGAGGACCTTCGGGGTGTAACCACGCTCGAGGACATATGCCTCGATCTTCTTTTCTGCCTGTTTGACAAGATCTTCCGGGTTCTTCGGGTCTATGTAGACGTACTCGCTCTTGCAATAGACTATCCCGTCCGGCGTGTAGGGGCGCATCACATCAGAGGCAGCCTTGCGGCTCGCAGTGAAGTGGTCCACCAGGGCGTTGCGGGTTACCTTGAGGGTCTTGAGCCCGCGTCCGCCGCGGCTGAGTATCATCCTGATGGCCGGAACAGTGTCCGCCGCGCATTCGCACGGAGCGATGTCACCCTCGGGAAGAGCCGGGACGGCCTTCTCAAGGACGGAGAAAATCCCGTCATATGTCTTTTCGACCTCTTCGACGCTGTCGCCGCCCACGAAGATTCCGTGGTTCTGGAGGAAGATCACCTTGGGCTCGCATCCCTTTTCGGCCTTCCAGGCCTTGATCTTCTCATATACCTTCTTGAAAAGCGTGTAGCCGGGATCGGTATAGGGGACGTAAAGCGCGTCCGGGAACATCTTTCCGCAGATTTCCTGCGCCCTGCTGCAGCACATGAGTGCGTTCACCAGCGTAGGATGGAGATGGATTACATATGCCGCATCCAGGCAATTGTGGAGGGATGTCTCCACGGACGGCCTGCGCCCGCGGGTGATGCATGCAGCCTCCAGGTCTTCCTTGACCTGGGCTTCGCGCTCGGATGCGTCTGCACTGTATTTCTTTTCTCCCATCGGATTCAGGAGGGAGCGGTCGAGGACCGCGAACCCGTCCTCGTCAATAGTGGCGAGGGCATGCCCGCTGGCCTTCACCCAGAGCCTGTCCGCCGTCTTGAACGAGGTGTTGCCGCCTCCTGCGATGACATATCGCGGATCAGCTCCGTATTTGCGGGATATCTCAATCAGTCTGTCAATCTCAACCATTTCTCTATTGATTTATTGCTTTCATGATGACTGCGGCGCCATCTTCTTCCGTCTTGAGCCCGGCTTGGTGGGCAGCCACCTTGCAAGCCCCTTTCCAGTTGATTTCCAGGAGCTTCTCCGAAAGGGAGGAAGCATCTCGGGTCCTGAGGGTGATCGGCTCCATCTGCGGGGTGTTGTGCTCCGAGCCGAAGGTCACCGTAAAGCCCTCGTCCACAAGGTAGCCGGCATAGCTTTCAAGCACGGCAGTGGTGTTGCGGGTGGTGATGAACTCGCAGGAGCGTATCCCGCGGCGGCGGAGGATGTCGGCGCATTTCTGGAGGTCCTCCTCGAAGTCCGTGAACTCTCCCTTGGCGTTGTCGGCCAGGAAGGGATAGGTCGGGATGCCTCCGGCGGCCTCGATGATCCTCTGTACGTCCTCCATCGGGAGGAATGCCTTGGGATCTTCGGGAACGAAGGCGGCACCACCTGCCTTCAGGAGCTTGCTGCGGATTTCATTCTCAACCGCGGAAAGGTTCTCAAGGGCGGATGAAAGCGGCCTGCCACCGAATATGCGTTCGTACATGGCGAGCTTCGCCACCTCGTCGCCGCATGCGGAATCCACCGCCAGGCGCAGGGCCTTCGCAAGGTGGCGCTCACGCACAAGACCGTTGGTAAGGCTGTCACGCACCTGGGCATATGAGACCCTGAAGCCTGCTTTCACCGAATCGAGATGGTCATTCAGCCTGGAGCACATCTTCTCCACCTGGAGGTTTGACTCGGCCCTGACTGCGGCAAGCTGCCCAGCCTCCCTGCCGCCAAGGACGACCGGGTAAGAAAGGCCCTTGCCGCTGAGGTAGGTACGGCCCGGGTTGCTGGGGTCGTTTACCCTGGTCCCGGCAGCCTGGTCCTCCTGGTTAAGGGCTATGAACTCTATGTTGTAGAGCGGGTACAGGCCGCGCGAAGCACAGCCTTCACTCCACTGACCATAGCCGTCCATAGAGTAGAAATCATTGATCCCCACGACCTTCACCCCTTCCTTCGCGGCCATGTCCAGCGCCTGGGAGACGCTGTCGAAGGCACTGAAGGACCAGGGTGTGTGGAGATGTGCGTTGACGTTCGGGAAACTCATGGCCTAGACGCCTTTACGTGAACGGATGATCTTCTGGGCAGTGGTCTGGTTGGTGGTCGGTACCCATCCCTTGAGAGGAAGGATCTGCTCGTTGATGGCATCGAGGAACCAGCTGGCCTGCGGGAAGAAGGACTCTTCGAGCTCGTGGCACGGGGTGATCCAGTTGCGGGAACCGAGGACCACGGGAGCTGCATCGAGGTCGTCGAAGCACATGGTGGTGATGTTGGCGGCCAGGTCGTTGAGGAACGATCCGCGGGCGCAAGCGTCGCTGGCTATGATGATGCGGCCGGTCTTCTTGACCGACTCGATGACCTTGTCGTAATTGAACGGAACCAAGGAGCGGGCGTCGATGACCTCAGCCTCAAGGCCGTATTTCTCCTTGAGCAGGTCGGCGGCCTCGAGGGCCTTGTACAGGGTGGCGCCAATGGTCAGGAAGGTGATGTCCTTACCTTCGCGCTTGATGTCGGGCTCTCCCATAGGAATCTCGTAGTAGCCTTCCGGAACACCGCCTTCGTGGAACTTCTCGCCGATGCCGTAAAGCCTCTGGCTCTCGAAGAAGATGACGGGGTCGGTACCCTGCAGGGCACTGTTCATCAGGCCCTTCGCATCATACGGAGTAGCGGGGAAGACCACCTTGAGGCCCGGGATGTGGGCGCACAGCGAGGTGAAGTCCTGGGAATGCTGGGCTCCGTACTTGCTGCCCACGGAAACGCGCACCACGACCGGCATCTTGAGGATGTTGCCGGACATTGCCTGCCACTTGGGAAGCTGGTTGAAAATCTCATCGCCGGCGCAGGTGATGAAGTCGCAGTACATGATCTCGGGGATCACACGGCCGCCGCACATCGCATATCCGATGGCTGTGCCAACGATGGCAGCCTCGGCGATCGGAGAGTTGAAGAGCCTGTGCGGAGGAAGCGCCTCTGTCAGACCGCGGTAAACGGCGAATGCGCCGCCCCACTCGCGGTTCTCCTCACCATATGCCACAAGCGATGCATCCTTGTAGAAGCGGTCGATGATGGCTTCGAAGACACCGTCGCGGAAGTTGTAGGTCTTCATGCTGCTGACCGGTTTCCCGTCCTTGTCGAGCCAGAAACGGGACTTGCCTGCGATCTGGCGGACCCTCGGACATTCTTCCATAGGCATGTTCACGTCGGGCTTCGCATCGCTGAAGGAGTCCACGCTGCCGTTCGAGAACATCATCTCGCCGAGGAGCTCGTCTTTATGGACGAGGTCCATGCGGGGTGAGAGCTCGAAGTCGATGGCGAGCTTGTAATTGGTGAAGATGTTGTCCTTGACATATGCCTGGATGTCGTCCAGGG
>CADCQP010000091.1 GCA_902803535.1 uncultured Bacteroidia bacterium
ATCTCAGCCATGAGGTCCTTCGCATTGAGGGAAGAGATCATATCCTTCGCCGAGAGTTCCTTAACAATAGCAGCCTCCTCTCCGGAGAATCTAGCCTTGTCGGAATTGAAATCCTGAAGCTTCTTCAGGAATGCCTTGTAGTCATTGGAACCTGCTTCCGCCCTGTGAAGCGAATCCAGCTCCATTTCCAGGAGGGTCAGCCGGGGATAGAGGGATATGGCTTTCCCGTTCCACTTGCGCTCGACACCGCGGAGGGCCTCCAGCCTTTCAACCGGATTCCCGTAATCCTTGACATCGGTCTGGGAAGCGATCAAGAACTGGAGGTAGGCTCCGGCAGGATAGCTGTCCTTGAGCTCCTCCTTGAGGGCTTCCGTCATCTTGCCCCTGCCGCCCGCGAAAGTCCAGAGGGCATATTCGAAATCATTGCGGATGTAATCCGTCAGGCATCCGCTCATGCTTCCGTTCACTGCTCCGTCATCCTTCCAAAATGGCTTGTGGGATGATTTCCTGAGCGCGTCACTGTTATCCAGGACGAAGTCTGCGGCCGTCCTGTAAGAATACTGCCTCATCCAGGAGAAAGTCACGACCGGCTCGTCATATGCCTTCACCTCATCGGCGAGACGGCTATGGAGGCTGTCCCTGAGTTTCCAGTTCCTCGAGGATGCTATGGAAGGGTACCTTCGTGCCGCATCCCACCAGTCCCACGCCTGCCTCTCCTTCAAGGCTTTGGTCTTAATCTCTTCAAGGATTGACTGCTGGGTCTTGGGCTTATCGGCATTCTGCGCGGCCTCGTACCTGCTCCACAGGTCGGCATATGCGTGGCCGTTACGGTCCTGTCTGTTCTGGGTATTCATCTGACGTGAGGTTAAAGCGCTGACTCCGACCGCAGTGAGAGCGATGAGCACGGCGCTTGTCAGGAAAAAATGTAAACTTCTCATCTCCTTTTGGCAAAATAAGGCACAGCCTCAGCTACGACAAAAGTCGAGCCACCGATGTAAATCAGTGGAGAAGGGGCCTTTACATCCCACGGGGCAAGCTGCTGGACAAGCTTCATGGCCATGTTCACGGCTTCGGAAACGGATGAAGATGTGTAGATTCCCGGGGTCCGGATCCCCGCCGACTTGCAGAAGGCCGTGTAGCGTGAGGCGATGTCCCCTGCGGGAAGCGCCCTCGGAGTCGAGGGGGTCGTGAAGATGTATGTCGCCTTGGCCGGCATCAGGGGCATGATGGAATCCAGGTCCTTGTCCGCCATTATGCCATATATGATGATCAACGAAGAGTAATTCCCGCCGGACACCATCTTCTCCAGCTGCGCGAAATTGTACTTCAGCGCCGCCGCGTTGTGACCGATGTCGCATATGACATATGGGATGTCATTCAACCGCTCCCACCTGCCGTGGAAATCCATCGCGGCCGCCGTGGTCTGGATGGCGCGCCTGAGGTCAGCAGACTTCAGCGGGGCGAATGACGGGATCCCTTTCAGGATATCGATTGCGGAAAGGACCGTGCGAAGGTTCTTCTCCTGGGTGACTCCCTGGAGGTCCATCCCCCTGAGGATCTCCTCGTGGGCGTACCACATTGACGGTTCTTTCTTGTCGGCGAAGTACAGCGGGCACACCATCCATGCCGCATCCTCGAAGACGGGTCCGGTTTCCGGATCCCATTCTCCTACGAGGGCAGGGACCCCGGGCTTGAATATCCCGGCCTTCTCCCGGGCAATGAGGGCGCGGGTGTCGCCGAGAAGTTCGCAGTGGTCAAGACCTATGCTGGTGACGATGCTCAGTTCCGGAGTGATTATGTTGGTCGAGTCGAGCCTTCCCCCAAGCCCGACCTCTATCACCGCGACGTCGACTCCGCTTTCAGCGAACCACTTGAAAGCCAGACCAGTAGTAACCTCGAAAAAGGAAAGGCCGAGGTCGTCCATGTCCTTCTGGTAAGTCTTGATGAAGTCGCAGACGAAGTCTTTGGGGACCATGCCGCACTCCCCATTGGAGGCGATCCTGGCCCGCTCGCGGAAATCCAGGATATGTGGCGAAGTGTACAGGCCCGTCTTGAAACCTGCGGAGGAAAGGCAGGATGCCAGCATGTTGGCGACCGAGCCCTTGCCGTTGGTTCCCGCTACGTGTATCGTCTTGAATTTCTCCTGAGGATTGCCCAGGATAGAGGCAAAAGCCACCATCTTTTCCAATCCCGGATTGTAAGCATCCCCGAACTTTGAGGACTGGACGGACTTGTGCCTGCTGAACAGGACCTTCGTCAGTTCCTCATATTCCCTTGAAAAATCCTTCTTTTCCATGTCCCGTTTTTGCACTAAGTCCAAAATTAATTAAATTTACCGAATATTCGCCAGGTGCATGAAAGAAAAAAAATCAGCTCTCTTCTCAAGGTACATCCTAGACGGAGTCCAGCAGGACCTTACTCCGGTGCAGATGCTGGAAGGCTCACTGTCACTCAATGCGGACAGGGGGTCCATCCCTGAAGAGCCGCAGGCAGAGCCCCTTCCGATCGCAGACGAGACGCTAGACCCTTACCTTTCGCCCCTGGGCCTGGATGAAAGCAATGTCCAGGGTTATCTGGAAGATGTCAGGAACGCACCACAGCGCCAGTGGCCTCACGCCTTTTCGGGACAATTCACCAAGGCGGTGATAGCCCAGACACTCATCGACGCCATATGGCGCAAAGGCGAATTCACCCTCACCGACCTGGTACTGAAACCGGAGTGGCGCTGGAAATGCGAGCCTATAGGCAACATGGCTTCTTTCTATGCGTCGGTTCAGGCCGCCTGCGAATATGTGGACAATCTCGGGATTGGCTTTGAATCATATGGTTTCAAAGAATCCCGCGGCGGGTCCGCGCTCTCCCTCAAGATCGGTACGACCGAGTCGCGCCCGTCCGATTTCGAAGACGACTCTTTCATAGCCGAAGCACCCACGACTCCCGAGGAGGGGCTCCCCGACCTCGCTTCCGACACTATGGAGGATAATCCGCGCCCGCGGATCATGCGGAGCCGCAAATGTCCCGACACAGCTGTGCCTGACCGGTCGTCATGGATCATATACATTCCTTTCGAGAGCTGCGACTATCGCCTGGG
>CADCQP010000092.1 GCA_902803535.1 uncultured Bacteroidia bacterium
AGCCCGCCGGAAATAACCATGGCGTCTTCGGTCAAATATTGGAATGACGGGGCTCTCCGTCTGAATGATTTTTCTTCGAAAAAGAGTGAATGGCCCAAGATATTGAATATGTCATATGGAGTGAAGTGGAAAGATGAGGGCAAGGATTTCGGGAATACCACTTTGTATACCACTGTTTTCAATACATATATGAGTCCGTATTCCTCATGGATCCATCCGGATTATAAGGACGAAAGGACTCTAAGGTTCCTTCAAACGGCTTTTGATTATGTTGAGATCTGCAAGAGGAGGGCGCAGGCCGAAATCATGAGCGGATCATCTTTTTCGCCAGAGAAAGTCGTACAATTCCACATGGATGTCGCGGACAGTTTCTTTGATAAAATGAAAGAGGAAACCTTGCAGGGGCAGGATACTCCCTCCTTGAACTATTATTCTGGCCTGGTTGCATCTGAACTTGCCCGGACAGAAGAATTTCAGTACACTGACCTTGCGATTCATCCCAAATATTTCGGGATTGGAATCCATTCCGGCGTTGGAAGCGAGTTTTACACGGGACCGGTCACTGAATACATCACTCATGTTGCAGGAATCAATTTGGGTATGGATTTATACTTCAGGGATTTCAACATATACATTGGCGGCCTGCTAGGATGGGGAGGACGACTCAAGCAGGCCGTCGCCCGCAATGGATTCATGTGGGATTCAGGGAAAAAGATGACAGGCGGAAACATGGAATTGTCATTGGGGTACACCATATTTGATTCGCAGCGTTGGAAGGTGGCGCCATATGCCGGCGTCGGGGTCGGATTCATCATATATCCGGAGAATCCGGTCAGCACGAAAGAGAAAACAGATGAAATAGATGGATTCAGGTACCAGGCCGGACTGTGTGCCGACTGGAAATTCCGCCGTTTTGTCAACTATACTGTTTTTGATAAATCCCTGGCTGAGTTCTCTTTACGGACAAATCTGTACGTAGCCCATACTGCATTTCCTAGCCCTACTCAAGCTTGGTCAATAAACTTCGGGGTAAGTGTGAATATGCTTGCCCGTAAACTTTTTCGGAAATCATTGTAGTTTTTCTGAAGTTCCTGCGTCTAATGGACAGAAACAAATGACAAGACAATGACTGAACGTGAATTTGAGAAGATGGTCAAGGAACATCGCAGTACTATCTACACCGTCTGCTATATGTTCTCGCAGGACAGGGATGAGGTGGCAGACCTCTTCCAGGAAATCCTGATCAATCTGTGGAAGGGCTCCGGAACCTTCCGTGGAGAGTCCGGACTGGGAACCTGGATCTGGAAAGTAAGCCTTAATACCTGTATCTCCCATGACCGTTCGCAGAGGCGCCGGCCCCGCACCGAACCCCTGTCGCTCGACATCAACCTGTTCGAAGACACGGATGAAGGTTCCAGGCAGGCAGAACTGCTCCGCGGACGGATCTCCAGGCTGGGGCCTTTCGACCGGGCCATCGTCCTTCTGTGGCTGGAGAATCTAAGCTACGAGGAAATAGGCCAGATCGTAGGCATATCCACAAAGAACGTTTCGGTCCGTCTTGTCAGGATCAAAGAACAATTAAAAAAGATGCAGTAAAATGGAAAACACAGATAACACCCTCATCGAGATGCAGCAGCAGTTGCAGCAGCTCAAAGATAAACTCGAGAACCAGAAGATTGTCAATGACCGCATCCTGCGCAGGTCTTTCAGCCAGAGCGCCAGCCGCCTTAAGCTCAAGGCAAGCGTCCCGATAATCGCCGGCGTGGTAGCGATCCTTTGCTCTCCGACATTCCTCCAGATGGGCCTGTCCCTCGCCTTTGTGATCGCCACCTGCGTGATGATGCTGGCCTGCATCGTGGTGACAATCATCTACAACCAGCGGATCCCGCATACCGACCGTGACCTTGTTTCCGCTGCCGAGGACCTCCGCCGCTTCCGGAAACTGAACGCCGACTGGATCAAGATTGGGATACCTATGCTTGTGGTCTGGCTGGGATTCTTTGTCTGGGAACTCGTGAAAAACTCTGTTTTCACTGGTCCGGAGCTCTACGGCCTGGCCTCCGGTCTGGGCGTCGGCCTGATCCTGGGACTTCTCCTGGGCCTGAAGAACCGCCGTCACATCCTCGATGGTGCCGAGGAGCTCCTCGCCCAGATCGAAGAGCTCAGGCGGGAGTAGGGAAGCGGGCCCTGTTGCTTCAGGGTGCTTGGTTTCGAAGCGGTCCAGGTCTCCTTTTTTCGAAGGGACCTGGACCGTCCTTTGCAACCACGGGGTAGATTATCAACGTACTGACCATGGTGCGTGTATGTTTTTGCTCCGGATCCGTTGATTATTTAATTATTTTAATTACCTTTGGATCAATGAGATGGAATAATTCACATCTTTTCATTGATTCATCTTCAGCCGCTTCCGTTGCTTCGTGGGAGGGTAAATTATTTATAATCAATACTTTATAGAATGAAAAGGACTATCACTATGCTGGTGGCCCTGGCATTGGTGTTTGCCGGGTCTTGCCAACGGATCGAGGAATCGTTTGTCAATGAGGGGCCTGTCTCCGGAGAGAAAATGACAATCGAGGCTACACTGGTAGAATCAACGCCAGGTGAA